>JAEZFJ010000028.1 GCA_023437755.1 Pseudomonadota bacterium | reverse complement strand
CCGGCCCCCCGAGCTGCTCCACGTCGCCGCGGCCGACAAAGAAATCGCCGATGAACTCGGCGGTGCGGTGAATGATGAAGCGTATCTCCTCGAAGGTCATGCCGATCGCCTCGACCGGGCCGGGACGGTAGAGGCTCACGTCGCTCTCGGACACGTCGCGGCTGACGCCGATGCGGCCGATTCGCTGCTCGTTGCCGAAGCGGTCCTCGACTAAGGAAGCTTCCGGTGTGAGGGTGACGGTCTGCTCGCCGCCGTCTCTCTCGAGGAGTATCCGGACGGAGCGCTCCGGCGCGGTGGCGACCAGGCGCTGGAAGTCTTCGAAGCCGCGGACTTCGTAGCCGTCCACGGACAGGATGGTATCGCCGCTCTCGAGGCCCGCCGCCGCGGCCACAGAGCCGGGCAGCACTTCGCCGATGACCGGGGCAATCGTGTAGCGGCCATAGCCGAGCAGCAGCGCGTAAAGAATGAGGAAAGTCAGCAGAACGTTGGCAATGGGGCCGGCGGCAACCACGGCGATCCGCTGCCAGACGGACTTGTTGACGAACAGGCGCGGCGCGAGTGCGGGGTCGGCCTTGGCGACGACCTCCTCGTCCACCCCGCCGCTGGCCGCGTTCATGTCGCCGACGAAACGGACATAGCCACCGAGTGGGATAGCGGAGATTTTCCAGCGAGTACCGTGCCTGTCGGTCCATCCAATCAGCTCGCGGCCGAAACCGATGGAGAAGGCCTGGATCGCGACACCGTTCCAGCGGGCGACAAGGTAGTGGCCCATCTCATGCACAAAGACGATGACCGTCAGGACCGCAAGGAATGGCACCACATAGGACAGGAGCCAGAAGAGGAAATCGAACATGTCACCCCGATTCGGCAGCGGCGCGCAGGGCGTCGGCGCTCACCAGTAGAGCAGGCCCGGGGCGACGGAGTCGATGCCGCCGCGAGTCGCACCGATCAACAAGACGAGCAAAATGCCGAATGTAAGGCTATCAAGCCGGTCCATGAGCCCGCCGTGGCCGGGAATGATGTCGCCGCTGTCCTTGATGCGGAAATGGCGCTTCACGGCGCTCTCGCCGAGATCCCCCAACTGGCCGAGGATGCTGATCGCCGCGGAGAGAACGAGGCCGATCCACCAGGGAGAATCGGTGACTAGCGTCCACACCAGCAGCCCTGCCCCGGTGCCGAGGGCAAGACCACCGAGGGCGCCGGACCAGGTCTTGGAGGGCGAGATATCCGGCGCCAGCTTCTCGCCGCCGATCTGGCGGCCGGTGAAAAAGGCGGCGGAGTCGGTCATCCACACAACGGTGCCGAGATAGACGCCGGCCCAGATCCCCTCAGTGGTGGTGCCGCGCATCGCAAGGGCCGCGATGATGATGGCGCCGAAAATGGCGAGGCCGAGAGCTCGCCACCAGGCCCCCTCCCCACCCCTCACCAGCGCGATGGCGCAGGCGGCAACGATCAACACGATGCTGCCGAGCGCGCCGGTCGCGGGATAGATCAGGCCCGACAGGGCGACCAGCGCCACCAGGATCCAGGCTGGCACCGTCATGGGCGCGCGGGACACCATGGTCTCCCATTCGCGATAAGCGCCCGCGAACACGGCACCGACCACGGCAGCGAACATGTAGCTGCCGATGACCAGGGCGGTGGCGGTCAGTGCAACCAAAACGGCAGCGGAAGCGAGGCGTGGCCCCAGATCGGACCAGAGATTGCGCTTGGGTGGCTCCACGGATGAGCTCAAGGCACAACCGCCTCGATTCCCCCGAAGCGGCGGTCACGCGAGGCATACGCCTCAAGGACCCGGCGGAAGCTCTGCTCGTTGAAATCTGGCCAGTGCTCGTCGACGAAGATCAGTTCGGAGTAAGCGGCCTGCCAGAGCAGGAAATTGGAGATGCGCTGCTCGCCGCTGGTGCGGATGATCACATCGGGATCGGGAATTCCGGCGGTATAGAGTTCGGCCGCCAGCCGGGCTTCTGTAATCTCATCAGGGGCCAACTCGCCAGCCGCGACTTTGCGAGCCAAGCGGCGGGCGGCCTCGGCAATCTCGGCCTTGCCGCCGTAATTGAACGCCACCAGCAGGACGAGGCCGGTATTACCAGCCGTCTTGGCTTCCACGTCGTCGATCAGGCGAACAAGCGATGGCTCGAGCCTCTCGCGGCTGCCGATGATACGCACCTGGACGTTGTTGCGCATCAATCGCTGAAGGTCCGAAGCAATAAACCGACGCAACAGGCCGAAGATGAAGCTGATTTCATCCGGCGGCCGGGTCCAGTTCTCCGACGAGAAGCTGAACACGGTGAGGTACTCAACGCCGTAGGTGATGCAGTGCTCAACCAGGCCGCGCAGGGCCTTGACGCCCTCGACATGCCCCTCAGTGCGCCGCTTGCCGCGAGCCTTCGCCCAGCGGCCATTGCCGTCCATGATGACGCCAAGATGCACCGGCACGCGCAACCGGGCGGGGTGCGCGACCGTAGGCGAAATGGCGGTGTCCATGGACATGAGCTGCGCTCCCCGGCGCCATGCAGGCGAAATCAGACCTGCATGATCTCCTGTTCCTTGCCGGCAACAACCTTGTCGACCTCGGCCACGGCTTCGTCGGTTGCCTTCTGCACCAGTTCACTCTGCTTCTTGGCGTCATCCTGGCTGAGATCGCCGTCCTTTTCCGCCTTCTTCAGCGCATCCATGCCATCGCGGCGGATATGGCGAACGGCAACGCGAGCCTGCTCGGCATAAGTGTGGGCAACCTTGACCAGCTCCTTGCGGCGCTGCTCGTTCAGCTCCGGCAGGTTGATCCGCAGCGTCGTCCCGTCCGTAACGGGGCTGAGGCCGAGATTGCTGTCGCGGATGGCGCGCTCGACGGCACCGACCATGGACTTGTCCCAGACCGATACGGCGATCGTCCGCGACTCCGGGACGGTGACGTTGGCCACCTGGTTCAACGGCATGGCCGATCCATAAGCCTCGACCGTGATCGGATCGAGAAGGTTTGCCGAGGCGCGGCCGGTGCGAAGCCCCGCAAGATCGCTCTTGAAGGAGGAAACGGCCCCTTCCATGCGGCGAGTGAGTTCCTTCAGGTCGAATTGGGCCATGGTCAGTTCCTCTTGTCTTCAGCTTGCGGATGGATCCGCCGGTCAGTCCGAAACGATGGTGGCACGCCCCTGCCCGTTCAGGATGCGGGCGAATTCACCCGCCTCGTGAATGGAAAAGACGACGATGGGTATGCGGTTCTCCCGCGCGAG
>JAEZFJ010000019.1 GCA_023437755.1 Pseudomonadota bacterium | reverse complement strand
GTCTTGGCTTCTTCGTCCGCCACCCACTCGCTGGCAAGGCCGGGAGCGAGAACGGTGGTGTTCTCGGCATCGTACTGGACCAGCTTGTCATAGAGGTTGGCGTTGATCTCGCCGGCCGAGAACTCGTAGGCCTGGGCCGGATCGAGCGCGACGATGTCGTCGATGTTCTGGGCGATCACCAGCGCATCGGCCGGCGTCGCCGCGTAGGCGGCTCCGGCTGCCAGCGGCAGGGTGAGCGCGGATGCCAGAAGGGCAGCGCGGAAGAGCTTCATGAGCGTTTCTCCTTGTGGGTGACTTGCTTTTTAACCGGCTTGTTGGCGCCGGTTTTCGGTTTCGCCACCGCCGCACGGGGCCGGGCGGTGGAGCGAAAGAGGGCCAGCGTGCCTGTCCAGAGCAGGCGCGCGGGTTTGTCGGTGTGGTTGGACCACGAATGCGGCCGGTTACCTCGAAAATGCAGGCTGTCCCCGGCCTTCATCACCATCTCCTCGCCATCGAGGCGCTGGGTGATGGAGCCTTCCAGTACGAACAGGATTTCCTCGCCCTCGTGAGCCACGGTTTCCGAGCGATAGCCGGGTGGCACCGTCATCAGGAAGCTCGAGAGCTGGTTGCCGGGAAACTCCGTCCCCAGCCGCTCATAGATGATGGAGGAGCCGTCGACCGAAAAGCGGTTGCGCTCCCCTGCCCGCGTCAGCGCCTCGTGCGTCGCCGGGGCCGAAACGAAATAGTCGATGCTGACCCCGAGAGCCCGGGCGATCTGCGCCAGAGTACCGAGCGAGGGCGTCGCATGGTCGCGCTCCACCTGACTCAGATAACCCACCGAGACGGCCGCGGCGTCGCCCAGGTCCCCCAGCGTCATCTGCTGCTGGCGGCGGCGGGCGCGAATGAGCGCACCCACCTTCGGGTGCCCCCTCTCCTCGATTGCAGCCGCTTCGTTCACGTGGCCGTCCCATCAAAATTTTTTTGATATAAGCAAACTTCCTTGTAGAATGGAAGGAGGATGTGAGGCTGCACGAGCGTATGGACTGGTTCCCGAAACGCCGGCAAACCGTTGTTTTCACGTAGAGGGACCACAGTGGCGCTAGAGCAGAACCTGACCCAGCCGCCAGACTACGGCGCCCAGCGCCGCCGTGTCGGACGCGGCGTCGTCACGCTGGGCAGCTTCGCGCTGACGCTGTTTCTGACCTTCCTTGGCCTGCTCGCCATTACCTTCTTCATCGGTCGGGTAATCCCGATTGATCCGGTCCTCTCAGTGGTCGGCGATCGCGCTACGCAGGCGCAGTACGATGCTGCAAAGATCGCCATGGGCCTCGACCGTCCGCTATGGCAGCAGTTCATCTCCTATGTGGGCAACGTCTTCACCGGGGACCTCGGGCAGTCGGTGTCCACCGGCCGCCCGGTGGTCGAGGATCTCAGCCGCTTCTTCCCCGCCACCTTCGAGATGGCGACCCTCGGCATCCTGATCGGCGTTGCCTTGGGTGTCCCGCTCGGCGTCACCGCGGCCGCCCGCCAAGGCTCCTGGCTCGACCAGGCCATCCGCGTGGTGGGCCTGCTGGGCTATTCCGTCCCTGCCTTCTGGCTTGGCCTTGTCGGGCTCGCGCTGTTCTACGCCCGTCTGCGCTGGGTCGGCGGCCCCGGTCGCCTCGACATCTTCTATGATGGCCTGGTCCAGCCGGTGACCGGCATGATCCTGATCGACAGCCTCATCCGCGGCGAGATCGACATCTTCTGGAACGCCGTCTCCCACATCATCCTGCCCGCCTCGGTGCTGGGCTTCTTCAGCCTCGCGTATATCGCCCGCATGACGCGCTCCTTCATGCTCGAGCAGTTGAGCCAGGAGTTCGTCACCACCGCCCGGGTGAAGGGGCTGTCGGAGCGCGTGGTGATCTGGCGCCACGCCTTCAAGCCGATCCGTGTGCCGCTGATCACCGTGGTCGGTCTCTCCTATGCGGGCCTCCTGGAAGGTTCGGTGATGATCGAGACCGTGTTTTCCTGGCCCGGCATCGGCAACTATCTCACTACCGCCCTGCTCAACGCCGACATGAACGCGGTGCTCGGCGCCACGCGCGTCGTGGGCGCCGTGTTCATCGCCATCAACAAGATCTCGGCCGTCCTCTACCGCGTCCTCGACCCGAGGGCCCGCTGATGGCCACTCGCGACTGGCTTCTCGCCGACTCTCCCACTTCGCGGCTGCAGGCCAATGCCGGCCGCGGCTATCGCGTGGTCACCGCCCTTGTTCGCAATCCGCTATCAGCGCTAGGCCTGGCGATCATCCTCCTGCTGCTGTTCACCGCCGCCTTTGCGCCGTGGATCGCGCCCTACTCACCGACCGGGCAGAACCTTTCCGCGCGCCTGCTGCCGCCCTCTTCCGAAAACTGGATGGGTACCGATGAACTGGGCCGCGACATCTTCTCGCGCGTCATCTGGGGCTCGCAGATCACCCTGACCATCGTCCTACTGGTGGCACTGATCTCCGCGCCGCTGGGCCTGCTGATCGGCGCAATCGCCGGCTATTTCGGCGGCTGGGTCGACCGCGTGCTGATGGGCTTCACCGACATCTTCCTGTCGCTGCCCAAGCTGATCCTGGCGCTCGCTTTCGTGGCCGCCCTCGGCCCGGGTATCAACAACGCCATCATCGCCATCGCCATCACCTCCTGGCCGGCCTATGCCCGCATCGCCCGTGCGGAAACGCTGACCATCCGGAATGCCGAGTACATCTCGGCTGTCCAATTGGCTGGTGGCGGACCGATCCGCGTCATCGTCCAGCATATCCTGCCCATGTGCACCTCCTCGATGATCGTGCGCGTCACCCTCGACATGGCCGGGGTGATCCTCACCGCCGCCGGCCTTGGCTTCCTCGGCCTCGGCGCCCAGCCGCCGCTTCCTGAATGGGGTGCCATGATCTCGCGCGGTCGCACCTTCATTCTTGACCAGTGGTGGGTCGCTACCATGCCCGGCTTCGCCATCATCATCGTCTCCCTCGGGTTTTGCTTCCTGGGCGACGGTCTGCGCGACGTGCTTGACCCCAAGAGCGAGGGAAAAGGCTGATGACCCCCCTCCTCGAAGTCGAAAACCTGCGCGTCAGCTTCCCCACCCACCGGGGCCGGGTCGAAGTGGTAAAGGGCCTGTCCTTCACCCTCGGCCGCGAGCGGCTCGGCATCGTGGGGGAATCCGGCTCGGGCAAGTCCATGACCGGGCGCTCGATTCTCAAGCTCATCCGCAAGCCTGGCCAGGTCACTGCGGACCGGCTGCATTTCGAGGGCATCGACATTCTCGCTCAGAGCGAGCGGCAGATGCGCGATATCCGCGGCGCCCGCATCTCGATGGTGATGCAGGACCCGAAATTCTCGCTCAATCCGGTGATGACTGTCGGCGCGCAGATCGCCGAAGCCCTGGTGGCCCACCAGAAACTGCCACGGGGTGCCGTCCACGCCCGCGTCCTCGAGATGCTCGAGGCTGTGCGCATCAACGA
>JAEZFJ010000479.1 GCA_023437755.1 Pseudomonadota bacterium | reverse complement strand
CCTGAGGACGCCCGGCCGGATTGCACTGGGATCAGGAAATGGCTTCCATTGTCCCGCCGGTGGGGATGTTTTCCTGACCGGTATTGTCCACGATCACCAGATCGTACCCACCGCCGTCGCGCTTGCGCCACTGCCCGCCGACAAGCGGGGTCTTGCAAACGTTCGCTGCCGCAAAGGGCGGCACCCCTGCCCCGTCAAATTTCACCGGTCCAACGATGGTGTTGAGGTCGGTAGCCGCGATGGCTTCGACCACAGCATCCACATCTCCTGCATCGCTGACGCGACCCATGACGTCGGCCGCCATTTCGAACAGCGCATGCACGAAGCCGATGGGCTGCGTCCACTGCTTGCCTGTTTCGACGGTATAGGTGTCGGCCAGTTCCTTCGAGGTCATGCCGTTCAGCGAGGAGCTGAACGGGTGACTTGGAGACCACCAGACCTCCGAGGACAGGTTGTGACCAGTGTCGCCGAGAGCTTCGACGGCCTGCGGGAACAGGATAGCCTTGCCGATGGATGCGGCCTTGGGCGTAAAGCCCTGCTGACGAGCCTGGGTCCAGAACGTCGTGAAGTCGGGCGGAATCGGCACGCCGGTGATGATATCGGCATTGGCCTGACGGAAGGCGTTGATCTGGGCAGAGAAGTCGTCGGTGAGGTTCTGGTAGCGACCCGGATCGAACATCTGGAAACCTTTTTCCGCCAGCGCGGGCGGGAAACCAGTATTTGGATCGCCCCAGGCGTTGCCGTCGGCGTCGTTGGGGAAGAGGCCACCCACGATCTTGTTGGTGTCGAGCTGTCCCCACATGTTGGTGAAGACTGAAATGACGTCTTCCAGCCCCCAGAAGAAGTGGAAGGCATAGTCGAAGTTGCGCCAGCTCTCCGGATCGGCTGGGTTGCCCTGCTGCCCGATGAACCAGGGCTGCCATGGCGCCATGGTGGAAATCAGCGGCACGCCTTCAGCTTCGGCCGTGGTGGTGACCGGATTGGTAGTTTCCGGGGTGGAAGCTACCATCATCAGGTCGACTTCGTCGTCGATGATGAGTTCCTGCGCCACTTCGGCCGCGCGGTTGGGGTTGGACTGGCTGTCCTTGACGATGATCTCGAAATTGGCAGCGGCTTCGCTCTTGGCGAAGTTGGACAGAATGAAGTTATCCGCTTCCGCGAAAGCTGCGAGAGGCCCGGACTGGGGGCTGACATAGCCCACCTTGATCTTGGCCCCCTGGGCAATAGCCGGCATCGGGAACGCCCCCGTAGCGGCGATGAGCCCGGTTGCGGCTGTTCCCTTGAGCAGATTGCGACGCGTAATCATGATTGGTTCTCCTCCCAAAAATCATGAGCCTTACGGCTGGTTAGAATGCCGGCGGATCGCCCCGGAAGGCCGCGGCCAGCAAGGTGGCGATGTCCTCTTTGGTCACCGGTTGCGGATTCCAGTAGGGTTTGGACGTTGCCAGATCGGCGGCCTTGGCGAGGTTCTCCTCGCGCATGCCAATGTCCTTGAGGGCCAGCGGCGCTCCGAGCCGTTTGGCAAAGTCGTAGAGCGCCCAACCGGGGTTATCGCCGCCGAAGATGCGGGTGACAGGTTCGAGTTCCCTAGCGGCGGCGCGAGCATTGAAGGCCAATGCATGCGGCAGGATCACCGCATGGGTTTCGGCATGCGGCAGGTCAAAGGACCCACCGAGGGTGTGGCAGAGCTTGTGATGCAGTGCCATGCCGACCTGCCCCAGGACGGTACCGCAGAGCCAGGCGCCATAGAGAGTCCGCCCACGCGCCTCCAGGTCGCCTGAATTGGCAACGACCTTCTCGAGCGACTCGGCGAAAGCCTCCAGCCCCTCGATGGCCAGCAGCGTCGAGACGGGATTGCGATCTCTTGCGTAGAGGCCCTCGGCAGCATGTGCCATGGCATTGAGCGCGCTGGTCACCGTCATTCCGACGGGCAGAGTTTTGACCAGCTCGGCGTCGTAAAGAAGGACCTCTGGCTGCACCTTCGCGTCGATGAGCGTGGTCTTTACGCCATTTTCGGTCTGGCCAAGAATGTTGGTCGCTTCCGACCCCGCATAAGTGGTCGGCACAACGATCTGCGGCAGATCGGTGTGCAGCGCGATCGCCTTGCCAAGACCGGTGGTTGAGCCTCCGCCAATGGCCACCACACAATCGGCCCGAACAGAACGTGCGTGGGCCACGGCTTCTTCAGTGACCGAAGTCGGCGTGTGCATGGTGGCGCGTGTGAAGACGCCCACCGCTAGGTCTCCGATTTCCTGCGCCATTTCCATGGCGGTGTCCGCCTGAGGCGGCGTTGAGAGGACCAGCGCGCGCCTGCAACCTAGACGGGCTATCTCTTCGCTCACTTGGCTGCGAATACCAGCGCCGAAACGAACGCGAACAGAGGCGAATTGAGCCGCAAAACTGGACGTGAAATGCGACATCAATACCTCCTCGCATTCTGGCGCAAAGGCATAGTGACACGCACAACATACCGGCTTGATCGATTTCGCGTCGCGTAACATAACTTGACGTTATGAAGATCGACGCGCGACATCTTGAGATCTTGGCCGCGATTGTTGATGGGGGCGGCCTCACCGAGGGCGCCCAGAGCATCGGCCGGGCGCAACCCAGCGTGTCGCGGACGATTGCGGCGCTGGAAGCGCGGATTGGCGCGTCGCTGTTCGAGAAGAACAAGCGGCCCCTGGTGCCGACAGAATTGTGCCTGGGGCTGGCGGCCGAAGGCCGCAGAATTCTGGCTGCCGGAAATACGGCGTCCGCTATCGTTAAGACGTTTCGTTCCGGTCACCGTGGAATAGTCCGGATCGGGGGGACGCCGGTTTTCATGGACGGGGTCATCTCTACGCTGATCGCGGAGTTCCAGCAGAACCATCCTCAGGTCCGGATCGAGCAATCCTACGGTTATGCTCCCGAACTGATGCACCAGCTGGAAGCCGGAACGCTCGACGTCGCCATCTGCCCGATGAACCCTGCCGCCGTTGCACCAGGCTTCCAGTTTGTGCCCGTGCTGCCTGGCCGAAATGTCATCGCCTGCGGAAGCCACCACCCCCTGCTGCGCAAGGGATCGCTGCGGCGTGTGGACATCGCCCCTTACCCCTGGATTGCTCCGCCCGCCTCCAGTCCGCTTTATGAGGACATGCGCCACATTCTGCGTGACATTGGCGTGACTGATACGCGCATCTCGTTCTCCGGCGGATCGTTGGCTTCCATGACCACGATCCTTTCCAACTCGGACGCCCTGACCATCCTGCCCTATTCCGTGGTGTTCATGGCGCGTCGACAGCGCGTTCTGGCTGCGCTGTCCATTCGCATCGGACATCCCGAACGCATGCTTGGAATCCTGACCAAGGATGCGGACGCCGCCGGCCCCACGGTGCAACGCTTCCGACGCTTCATCGACACCGAATTCCGCAATCTCTCGCGCTTCATTCAGCAGCACGAGCAGAACACCCTTTGGAGAGACTAGCGGCAAGGGTTTCATCGCGCCGCTGCCATTGCCGGAAGCCTGCCGTTGACCAAATCGTCCAGTGCCGATTGCAGCATGGCAATCTCGGCGTCGGACGCCTCATGCGCCCGGCCGGGGAAGATGTCGGCTCGTAGGCGGGCGCCGTGTTGGCCGAGATTGCACGCCGCAGCCATCATCGCCCCGAGCGGAATCCAAGGATCGGCATCGCTGCCGCTCAGGTAGATGGGAAGGCCAGCCGGAACAGCCTCGGGTCGGGCACATTGCTCAGTCCCGACCCGGCAGCCCGTCAGGGCAACCAGCGCCTCGGGCGGGTTGGACCCAAGGCATGCATATTCAACGGAAAGGCACGCGCCTTGTGAGAACCCTGCTAGAAGCAGAGGCACACCCGGAGCTTCGCGACGCAGTCCGGCTATTTCGGCGCCGAGCTGTGCTAGTGCATTGCCGAGTTGGTTGCGGGTCGAGTCGGTCAGCGGGTCAATGGCTTTCGCATCGTACCACGCGCCCCGCGGCGCGCGCGGCAGGAAGATCGCCACATCCTCAAGCCGCAGCCGCGCCAGGATGTGGCTCTCCATGTCTTCAGGCGACTGGCCGCGGCCGTGGACAAGGACGCAGAGCGCCTTCGCCCCGGAGCCGCTGGCTCCCCGCCGCAGTCCAGCCGCCGCCCCCATCAGACAAAGGCCGCTTCTTCGAGGCCGGCACGCAGTTCGTCTTCGCGGTCCTTGAACCAGGGCGGGAAGACCAGGGTCTTGCCGATCTGGCCGGGAGGCTCGTCGCTGGTCCAACCCTGTGGGGTGGTCCAGGCCAGCTCGAACAGGGCGCCGCCGGGTGAGCGCACGTAGCAGGACTTGAAGTAGTTGCGGTCCTTCTGCTCGGAGATGTCAGTGAAACCGAGCCCCTCGATATGAGCGCGCAGCTTGAGCTGGCTTTCTTCGTCACCGGTATTGAGCGCCAGATGGTGTATGGTGCCGCCGGCCAGTGTCCAGGTACCTTGGGGGCTGTCGCGATCGGTGATCACTTCCACCCGCTGGATGACGCCGCTGGCGTCGGGCACACGATAGACGTCGCCATCATCGGTCTGCGATTCCAGCTGAAGCGGCAGTGCGATGGTCAGGAAGTCGTTCATCGCCGTCTTGTCGGTGGTGGCAACGACGCTGCCGTAGATGCCTTTAATGCCGTGGTCACGGCCAATACCCTGGCTCTCGTTGGTGATCGGCTCACGCTTGTCACTGTCGCTTTCGACCAGTTCATGCGGAATGCCGCAGGGATGGGCGAAGATCACACGTTCGGTGCCGAACCGGGTTACCTTCTTAGCCGCAATGCCGCGGCCATTGAGGCGATCAACCCAGAAGTCTACGGCGCCCCTGGGAATGGCCTGAAGGATGGCCCTGGACTGGTTGGTGCCGCGGCGGCCATAAACACCCGGTTTGCGGAAGGGAAAGGTGGTGATGATCGTCGATGCGTCGCCACTGGGGGAGCCGTAGTAGAGGTGGTATACCGGCAGGACGCCGTCGAACAGCACGGTGCGCTTGACCGAATGCAGCCCAAGGGTCTTGGTATAAAAATCGAAGTCCTCCTGCGCACCGTCCGTGGACAGCGTCAGATGGTGATAGCCGTTGATGCCACTCATTATGAGCTCCTTCCTGGCATGGATTGCGCACTGCCTGTCGGGCAGAGCACGAGATTGATGTCGAGGCTGTAGGTCTTCTTTCCCTCAAGCGAGGGAACGGTCTTGAAATCGGCCAGCAGGGCCGGCCGGACGGCGAAGATGGCGTCGCGGTTGATGGCAGGATCCGCACGATCGAAGATGTGCGTGGTGAGGGTGTCAAACCCAACAGCCGATATTCGCAGATTGATATGGGCTGGCCGGGAGAGCGGCAGACCCAGTCGCTGCAGCAGCATGCCTGCAGGCCCTTCCGCTGGCAGGCTGTATCCGGATGGTTTGATTGAGAGAAAACGGAACCGCCCCTGCGCGTCGGTTACAAACCGCCCGCGCAGATTGTGTTCAGGCTGACGGTCCGGTTCCTGGTTTTCGTAGAGGCCATCCGCGTTGGCATGCCAGACTTCGACAGTGGCGCCGGGGATCATTTCGCCGTCGAGCGCGGTGACCGTACCCGTCACCAGAAGCGGCGTGCCGCGGCCATCGCGCGAGATTGTCTGGCCTTTGTCTTTGGACGGCGCATCGGCGCGATAGAACGCTCCCGCACCGGTGTCCGGCGTCGCGCCGGCTGGTCGAGGCGTGTTGATGTCTTCAAGCGCACTCGAGAGACCAAGGGCATCGGCGAGCAGCACCCATTCCTGCCGCCGCGCGTCGGCGTAGTGGCCCGTCTCGGTGAGAAAATCGACCAATGCGCGCACCTCATCCCGATTAGGTCGCAGCGTCCATAGCGCCTGATGTAGATGAGAAACGATTACGCCCATGGCGTCGCGTAGGCGGGACGGTGGTAGCTCCCGCAGCCGGGCCTCAAAGGCACGCAGGCTCGCAAACGCCTCCTGCTCCAGCCCTGTTGCGTGCCCACGGTCCATCCCGAGGAGCCTCCCTGCCCCGGAATGAACTTGGCACGAACTGGAACGGAATTTGTTGAATTGTGACAGAGCTAATATAGCATATTGCTATGAAGCTGAATGAGCGCCA
>JAEZFJ010000478.1 GCA_023437755.1 Pseudomonadota bacterium | reverse complement strand
ACGGGCGGCGTGATGGCGCCGATCTCGACCATCTTCACGACGAGCAGGCCGAACAACACACCGTCAAAACCAACCTGCTGCACAATCGGATAGA
The DNA here is from genome assembly GCA_023437755.1 of Pseudomonadota bacterium. Taxonomy (GTDB): domain Bacteria; phylum Pseudomonadota; class Alphaproteobacteria; order Rhizobiales; family Devosiaceae; genus Devosia. The sequence goes on along the minus strand of JAEZFJ010000478.1, from coordinate 5,990 downwards.
CGATCGGCATCATGATCAGGATCATCGACAGGCCGTCCACGAAACATCCGAGGATCAGAAACGGCGCCAGAAGAAGTACGATCGTGCCTGTCTGCGAAAGATTGAGTCCTGTTACCAGCGTCGCGAGGTGAGTCGGGAAGCCTGTTGTCGAAAGTCCCAGGCTGAACAGCCCCGCTCCGATCACCAGGGCGAAGATCGAGCAGGTCGCCGTTCCTGTATCGCGAAGCCCCTCGAGCACAGCCCGCTTCCGACCCGGCCGCCGCAGGACGGCAATCAACGCGAAGAGGGCACCGAGAGCGGCGGCCTCAGTCGCCGTTGCCACACCGAGATAGATCGTCCCCATCACGGCCGCAAAGAGAATCGCGAGCTCCCAAGTGCGCCCCAGAGCGCCGAAACGCTCGCCCCATGAGGGCTTCGGCTCAAGCTTGGGGTCTGGCGCGATCTCCGGCTGCAGCTTGACCCAGATGATGATGCCGATGACGTAGATGATGGCTGTCAGAATGCCCGGCACCAGAGCAGCAACGAACAGCTTCACGAGCGACACGTTCGTTGCGATAGAGTAGACAACCAGAATGCCGCTCGGCGGGATCAGCACGCCGAGCGTGCCGCCAGCCGCAATACAGCCAGCCGCGAGCTTGCCCGAATAGCCCTTCTTCAGCATCTCGGGCAGCGCGACACGCGCCATGGTCGAAGCCGTGGCGACGCTTGAACCACAGATCGTCGAGAATGCGGCACATCCGAACACTGTCGCAGCGGCCAAACCACCCGGCACGCGCCCAAGCCATTTCTGTCCGGCGTCGAATGCCTGGCGTGAAAGCCCCGCCGAGAATGCCATCTGCCCCATGAACAGGAACAGCGGCAGCACGATGTAGGCGAAGTTCGCCGTCGCGCTATAGGCGAATGTCGAGAGCAGAAACTCCACCGCGCGCCACGGGCGCGCAGTGACGAGGCCGACCATGCCGGCGGCTGCGAGCGCAAAGGCGATGGGGAGGCGCGTCAGGAGAAGAACGAGCAGAAGACCGATGATGGCCAGGCCGGGCGCAAGATCTGCGAGCATTATTCTACGGCCTTTTCTGCAGCGGACGGCGCGAGGACGCGGGGCTGCCCCACGAGGAAGCGATAGATGTCACAGGCGAACTGCACGGCGAGAAGCCAAAGACCGATCGCCAACAGAATACGCGCCGGCCAAAGCGGGAATGGCACGATACCGAAACCGGCCTCACCTCGCTCGAATGACATCATGGCTTGCTTGCTGCTCGGCCACGCCAGCAGAACGACGATGCCGAGGCAGGTGAGATATCCGAGGAGCTCGAGGAGTTTTTGCGCCCAGTCCGGCAGGTGCCGGGTCACAAGCTCGATCGAGTAGTTCTGCCGCTGCTGCTGAGCGGCCGCCAAGCCGAAGAACACCAGCACCACCATCAGGAGCTCGCTGAACTCGACGCCGCCATGCAGCGGTGCGTTGAACAAGAAGCGCCCCGCCACGTCCGCGCAAACGACGATAATGATGAGGAGTGTTGCGAAGCCACTCAGAATGCTCAGTGCGAGCAAACCTCGTTCCACCCGTTCGATAAGCGCGATCATGAGGCTTCCAGTGTGAGGAGCACAGGATAGGGGATTTGGAGGAGCGCTTGAAACAAGCGCTCCTCCGAGCGGCATGAGACTGACTGACGGACGTCAGCTCTTGCCGCACTTCTGGAGATAGCGTTCGAAGCCCGGAACGTACGTCGAACTCTTCTCGAACTCGCGCACATAGCCGAGGAACTGGGCGAGCATCGCGGGACCGTCAGCCTTGGTCTCGCTCTTCACCCGCTTCAGCCAAGCCTCCTGCAAAGGAGCAACCGCCACCTTACGGATTTTCTCGAGCTCTTCCGCGCTGGTCACGCTGATGCTGAGCTTTTCCTTCATGCCGCAGAGCTTGTCCACGACACCGCCAACGCTCTCGTCGTTGAACTTCAGCGACATCTTGAGTGCCTCGGCAGACACCTCGTCGATGATTTTGCGATGCTTCTCGCTCAGCTTCTTGTAGCGATCGTGACTGATGGCAACGACCGCCATGGCGTAGATCCCAAGCGCTCCACCGTCACCGCCGAATTTGCCGACCTCGTGAGCCCCGCCAAGAACAGTCGAATCGAACGGGCCGGTCATCGCATCGACGACGCCGCGCTGCAGCCCCTCGAGACCATCAGGCCAGGTCAGCGCGACGGGCGTCGAGCCAAGAGCTGAATAGGCCTCCGAGATCGGCGGCACTGCCCGAATTCTGATGCCCTTATAGTCGTCGGCTTTTACGAGCGGTTTGCGCGACCACACCGAGTTCTCCGCCCAAGGCCCTGCGTAGAGGACCTTTGCGCCCTTGCTTTCGAACTCGTTCCGGAAGGCGGCATTCTCGGCATAGAGCTTATTCCATGCGAGAGCCACGGCATCGGCCTTCTGCGACGTCAGTGGCAGAAGCACATTTGCGAGAGGGTACTCGCGAACATTATAGCCGGAGGGCGCACCATTGACGACATCGGCCGCGCCGCTGCGCAGTGCCGGAAACAGCTCGGCCCCCTTCATGAGGGACTGGTTCCAGAATTTCTCGAACTTGATCTCCCCGCCAGAGCGCTTCTCGATTTCGCCCATGAACCACAGATCGGTCTTGCTCGCGGAGTAGACGTCCGAGAAATATGTCGCGTACACGAATTTCTCAGCCGCTGAGGCGCTGTTCGCCCCAATCGCAAAGGCACAAGCAGCGATCGCCGTGCGCAGGGTTCTGCCGAGGGTCTTTAAATTCATCCTTCGATCTCCTTCTTGGCGTTTCCTACTTTGTGTGGGCAGTTGTGCCACGCTTTGCGCGGTTCCGCCCATCTTTGGTTCATGTCGGGCTGACTTGATGGAATTGGAGGAGCCCGCTGAATGAGGCTCCTCCGGGCAGCGGATGGGCGACGAAGATCAGCTCTTGCCGCACTTCTGGAGAAAGCGCTCGAAGCCCGGAACGTAAGTCGAGGTCTTTTCGAACTCGCGCACGTAGCCAAGGAACTCGTCGAGCATGGCCTTGCCATCTACTTTGGCCTCGGTGTTTGCGCGCTTGATCCAGGCCTCCTGCAAGGGAGCGACGGCGCCCTTGCGGACCTTCTCCGCCTCTTCTGCACTGAACACGTTGACCGTGATCGCGTCCTTCTTCGCGCAGAGCTTATCTACGGCGACGCCGACGCTTTCATCGTTGAACTTCACCGACATCTTGGGCGCTTCGGCAGCCACCTCGTCGATGATCTTGCGGTGCTTCTCGCTGAGCCGCTTGTAGCGGTCCATGCTCATGGCGACCGTCGCCATGGCGAAGATACCCATGCCGCCGGCGTCGCTGCCGTACTTGCCGACCTCATGCGCACCACCAAGCACGCCGGAGTCGAATGGCGCCGACGACATTGCGTCCACAACGCCGCGTTGCAGGCCCTCGAGACCATCCGGCCAGCTCAGCGCAACAGGTGTCGCACCCAGCGCAGCGTAGGCATCCGAAACTGCCGGCACGGCGCGGACCTTCAATCCTTTGAAGTCGTCCGCCTTGGCAATGGGGCGGCGTGCCCACAAGGAATTCTCGGCCCATGCACCCACGTAGAGGATCTTCGCGCCCCGGCTCTCGAACTCCTTCCGGAAATCCGCATTCTGCGCGTAGAGCTTGTTCCACGCGAGCGTCACCGCGTCTGCCTTCGAGGACGTCAGGGGGAGCACGATGTTGGCGAGAGGGTATTCACGCACGTTGTAGGATGATGGCGCGCCATCGACGATATCGGCGGCACCGCTACGGAGCGCGGGAAAAAGCTCCGGCGCCTTGACCAGCGACTGGTTCCAGAACTTCTCGAACGTGATCTCGCCGCCCGAGCGCTTCTCCACCTCGCCCATGAACCACAAGTCGGTCTTGCTCGCCGAATAGACATCCGAGAAGTACGTCGCATAGACGAGCTTCTCTTTCGCGAATGCAGGGCCAGCACCAACCAGCACAGTCAACGCAGCAGCGGCTGCCGACATGCAGCCACTCAACTGACGCAGTGTCATCGTAACGATCTCCTTCAAGGCGTTTCCTGTTGCAAGCGGGCGGAATCGCGGACTGCGTGATGTCACCCGTCGGCTGTTGATCTTGCAGATGCAGAACGATGCACGGTGCCCCTCGCCTCGGCGTGCAGCGCTCAGCAGCTTGCTTATGTGAGCGCGCTCCTCAGGGCATTCGAGACATCGGATTGCGCGCGCACGGCATCGTCGATTGCCGGCGTCATGCCGAAGAAGCCGTGGATCATGCCGGCGTACTCTTTGCGCTCGACCGTCGTGCCGGCAGCGCGCAACGCCTCGGCGTAGTCGGCGCCCTCGTCGCAAAGGACGTCGCATTGCGCCGCGATGATCAGCGCGGGCGGCAGGTTGGCGAGGCTTTGCGTCTTGACGGGCGAGGCGCGCCAATCGTCGGCATCCTCGGCACTGCGAAGGTAATGCTGATAGAACCACTTCATGGCGCCGCTCGTCAGAACGCCGTAGCCCTCGCCGAAGCGGTTGTAGCTGTCGGAGCCACCGCCGTAATCCGTTACGGGGTAGATCAGCACCTGCAGCTTGATGTTCTCGTGGCCGGCATCGCGGGCCATGATCGCGACGACCGCTGCCAGATTGCCGCCAGCGCTGTCGCCGCCAACGGCGAGCCGCGAAGTGTCGATACCGAGCGACGCGCCATTCTCCCGCACCCAGGCAAATGCCGCCCAGGCATCCTCGACAGCACCAGGAAATTTATGCTCCGGCGCCAGGCGATAATCGACGGCGACGACAACGACCTCCGCGCCCCCGCAAAGATTGCGCGCGATCACGTCATGCGTGTCGAGATCGCCGAAAACGTGGCCACCACCATGGAAGTAGATGAGGGCCGGACGCGGCCCCTTGGCATTAGGCCAGTAGATGCGGACCGGCACGTCGCCGCCAGGGCCTGGCACAACGCCATCCTCAGCCCTCGCAATCGGGGCCGGCGTGCCGCCACGCGCACGCGACATCGCATTGAATGTCGCCCTTGCTTGCGCAGGCGTCAAACTCTCGACGGTCGGCAGCTTCGCTTCAGCCAGTGCGGCGAGAGCGACCTTTATTTGCGGATGTACGGGCGTGCTCAACGTTTCCTCGCCTGCTCTCACTCTTTTTCTCTGCCGCTTTCGGCGGCGCCCGCTGCTCTTCGGCAGCCGGATCGAACTGCTCGACCGAACCATCATCGAGAATGCGGCGCGTGATGTACGCGTACAGCATCGGCGGTATGGGGCGATCGAGAACGACAAAACCCACGCGCAGCATCTGGCTACGAAAGACGGCTTCGGCCTCGTCCGGATCTCCCGACTTCAGCAGCGCGACGAACGTGTCGTAGTCGCGCAGGATGTCATGGAGGGGAAGGTAAGGACGGCCCAGGCGCCGGACGTAGATGTTGATCAGACCGTACAGCGACTGCCACGAGCGGAAAATGAACTCGTTCGCCGCCCGGTGGAGAATTTCGTAAAACTCCCAGTGCCCGTCGAAAAACCTCTTCTCGTCATTGCGATCGGCCGCCGTGCGCATCTTTGCGAGCGGCGCCTCGAAGCGCTTGAAAACCGACGCATCGGCATTGGCTGTAACATAGCGCGCAGCCATGCCGCCGAGGACAGCTCGCAGAATGATCATGTCCTGCATCTGATCGGGCGTTGGATCGACGACGAATGCGCCGCGTCCGGGATGAAATTCGACGAGCCCCTCGGACGCCAGGCTCCTCAGTGCCTCGCGAAGCGGGCCGCGGCTGATCTGGAACTGCTCCGCGAGCGCGGTCTCCACAAGATGCGCACCGGGGGCCAGTCGCCCTGACCAGATCGCCTCCTGAATCAAGCGCTTCGCCATGACGGCGAGCGTCGGCGAACGAACGATTTCCGGCAGTTCAAGCATTCAGCAACCCCGCGAGCGACCGGGGAGGAATGGCGGCAACGCGTAGAATTGTCAACAGATCACCGAGATCGGTAAATTGTTGACAG
>JAEZFJ010000461.1 GCA_023437755.1 Pseudomonadota bacterium | reverse complement strand
GGGTGAAGAAGCAGACCGCCTTGCCGTTGCCGTCGGCCCAGGCCGGCATGCCGTACCAGGTCTTGGGCGCAAGGTGCGGGGCCACCTGCTTGACGATGGCATGGATGCGTTCGGCCATTTCCTTGTCGGTCCCGTCCAGCTCGGCGATCTTGGCAAGCAGGTCAGCTTCGCCATCGGCCTTGCCGCCCTTCTTGCGCTCGCGCCTGGCTTCCTGCATCGCCGCCTGTTCCTCGGCGCTGAAGGTGGAGTTCTTGGTCTTGGTGGCCTTCGCTGGTTTATCGGCTGCCATGGATGCTTCTCCCTGTTGACGCTGGTTGCAGAGGGCAGGGTCGAACCCGGCCCCTGGTGAACATGTCGCCTGAGACCGGTGGATTTCGACGAATGGGTGAAGTTTGTCACCGTAAGCGGTGGGAAACAACGCCGGTGGGGGAGTGGAAGGTAGACGGGCGCACAGTGTCCCGGCCCATCAATTCAGATGGGCACCCTGCGGCGCGCAAAGATGGGGTCGCTACACCCCGGGTGCCTCCCCAAGTAACAGGGGCAGGCGCAGGGCGGGATCAGGTGTACCGACCTCGTCCTTCGCCAGGCTCACGATGGGTCTACGAGAGCCCTGGCGCGGCCGCTACCGCGGGAGCGCTGCTCCGGCGGCGTCGAAGAGGTGGACCAGGGCCGGATCGACATGGGCCGTGACCGTCTGGCCGTTGGTGAGGGGGCGCTGGCCTTCGAGCACCACGGTCATCGGCTGGCCGTCGGTGGTGGTGGCGTAGACCACCGTCTGGCCGCCGAGATTTTCGACGAGATCGACGCGGATCTCGGCAAGCTTGATGCCGCTGCCTTCGTTGAGAGTGATGTGTTCGGGGCGCACACCCAGGGTGGTGGCACCGGTGGTGGTGCGGCCGAGCGCGATGGTGTGGCCGGCAGAGGTCACGGAGTCACCGCTGCCGCTGGTGGCGAGGAAGTTCATCTTTGGCGAGCCGATGAAGCCGGCGACGAACAGGTTGTGCGGGTTGTTGTAGAGCTCGAGCGGTGCACCGGCCTGCTCGACCACGCCGGAACGCAGCACCACGATCTTGTCGGCCATGGTCATGGCCTCGACCTGGTCGTGGGTCACGTAGATCATGGTGTTGCCGAGATCGTTGTGGAGCTTGGCGATCTCCACCCGCATGGCGACGCGCAGCTCGGCGTCGAGATTGGACAGCGGCTCGTCGAACAGGAAGATCTTGGGCTCGCGCACGATGGCGCGGCCGATGGCAACGCGCTGGCGCTGACCGCCGGAGAGCTGCTTGGGCTTGCGCTGCAGCAGCGGCTCGATCTTGAGGATTTCGGCAGCGCGCTGCACACGAGCCTGGATCTCGGCCTTGGGCATCTTCGCGGTTTCGAGGCCGAAAGCGAGGTTCTGGTAGACGCTCATATGCGGATAGAGCGCATAGGACTGGAAGACCATGGCGATGCCGCGCTTGGCCGCCGGCACCTCGTTCATCCGCTGGCCATCGATCACGAGGTCGCCGCCGGTGATCGGCTCGAGCCCTGCGATCATGCGCAACAGGGTGGACTTGCCACAGCCGGAGGGGCCGACGAAGACGGTGAACTCACCCGGATCGATGGTGAGGTCGACGCCGTGGATCACCTCGACGTCGCCATAGGCTTTGACGATCTTACGAAGCTCGATGCTGGTGGCCATGGCAGGTCTCCTCAGGCGGCTCGGAACTGCTCGGGTACCCAGCTCTGGTAGAGCGGGTGGGTAGGCCCGAGCGGCAGGGGGACGTCGGTATTGGTGGAGGCGGAATGGTAGAGCGCCGTCACCAGCTCCAGCGAGCGGCGGGAATCGGCGCTGGTGACGGGCAGCGGGCCCTCACCGATCAAGGCATCATGGAAGCGGCGCATCTGCGTCTGGAAGCGCGAGGGCACGTGCTGCCAGTCCTTGAGGAGCTTTTCGATCTCCTGCGCCGTCTTGTCGTTGCGCGGCTGGATCTTCCACAGCTTCTCGCCGGGGTTGTAGGCGGCGTGATCGCTCTCGAAGGTGACGTTCTCAAAGGCCAGGCGAATGCGGGTCATGTCGTCGGCCGAGCCGAGCGTGGCGCTGAGGCCGGCGAGGGCACCACTCTTCATCAGGAGCGAAGCGGAAATGGTGTCTTCCACCTCGATGGGGTTCACGCGAGTGGCGACGCGGCCGAAGACGCGCTCGATATCACCCATGAGGTAGGTGAAGAGGTCGTGCGGATGGATGGCATGACCCATGAGCACGCCGCCGAGTTCGGTGGCCCACTTGCCGCGCCACGGCACGGCGTAATATGGCGCATCGCGGCGCCAGAGCGTCTCTACCGTGCCCATGAACGGCTTGCCGGCGATGCCGGCATCGATGATGCGCTTGGCCTGCTCGATGCCGTTGCCGAACCGGTACTGGAAGACGGGCATCAGCATGCCCCGGGAGCGCTGCTCTTCCTCCATCACTGCATCGATCTGGGCGAGCGAGCCGACCAGCGGCTTTTCGCAGATCACGTGCTTGCCGGCCTTGAGCGCGGCCATGACCATGGGGAAGTGCAGCCCTGGCGGGGTGCAGATGTCGATGACGTCGATGTCGTCCATGGCAAGGACATCGTCGAACTTCTCGACCCGCCGCTCGATGGCGAACTCGTTGCCGATCTGCTGGAGGCGCTCGGCACTGAGGTCGCAGATGGCCTTGACCTTGAAGCTGTCCGAGTTGGGCAGATAGCCCTCGACGATGTGCGAGCGGCCGATGCCGCAGCCGACGACGGCGACGTTGAAGATCCGGCTCATTGTTCCCACTCCGTGCCGCGTTCGGCGAGCTGCTGTGCAGTCAGCGCCATCTTCATGGCATTATAGCACCGTTCCTGCGGCATGGCCGTCTCGGTGCGGTTGCGCACATCCTCGAGGAACTGGCGCCCGAAGGGACGTTCCACCGCGCTGCAGTCGATGTGGCGCGGGCCTTCCCGGTTGACCAGGAACAGGTGGTCGGTGCCCGGGCGGCCCGCTATGTCGATATATTTGCGCAGCTCGATATAGCCTTCGGTGCCCAAGAT
>JAEZFJ010000074.1 GCA_023437755.1 Pseudomonadota bacterium | reverse complement strand
CGACAACGCTGCCAAGATCACCAAGACCGCGCACAAGAACGGCACGACCCTGCGCGAGGAAGCAATCGCGCTCGGGCTGCTGACGGGCGAAGAGTTCGACGCCGAAGTGAAGCCCGAGCAGATGGTCGGCCCGCTCAACCTCAAGAAGTAGGAATGGGGTGGGGCGAGCTCCGCCGTTGGGGTGGCGATGCGGTTCGCATTGCGCCCCTTGCCGGCGGGGTCGCCAATGATGTCTGGAGTGTACGCGTCAACGGGCAACTGGCGGTAGCCCGGCTCGGGCAGCGCAGCGATGCCGACCTGGCTTGGGAGACCGAGCTGATGCTGCATCTGAACCGGAGCGGCATGACAGTTCCGGCGCCCATTCCTACAACCGATGGCGCCTTGTTCACTCAAGGCCTAGTCGTCATGACCTATATCGAGGGTGCGCCGCCCCGGACGGAAGGGGATTGGCAACGCGTTGCCGACACCCTGCGCCGGCTGCACCGGCTGACAGCGGGATGGTCCCAACGGCCCGGATGGGTCTGCTCGACGGACCTGCTGGAGGTCGAGACCGGGACGCGTATCGATCTTTCGGCCATGCGCGGTGCCGTGCCGCCTGGGCGCGGCTGGTCGGCCGGCCCCAGTCGGTCGTTCATGGAGATCCCACTCCGCGTAATATCCGCATCACTGTAGACCGGGTTCCTTGATCGACTGGGACGAAGCCCATGTCGACGTGTCGGACCTCGATCTTGATCTGCCCCATAACGTCGCCGGCTATTCGCCGGCCGAGCAGGACCTCGTTGCTCAGGCTTCGGCGGCCTGGGAGGCCGCCGTCTGCTGGCCAGACGCGCATGCCGAAGAACAGCTGGCGCGGGTGCATCCGATCTGACGGAACGACGTCTCAGCCGCGCCGGGCCGCTTCGATGGCGGCGACATCAAGCTTCTTCATGCTCATCATGGCCTCGAAAGCGCGCTTGGCTTCGCCGCCGCCGGCCCTCATGGCGTCGCTGAGCGCCCGCGGGGTGATCTGCCAGGAAATGCCCCACCTGTCCTTGCACCAGCCGCACATGCTCTCCTCACCGCCATTGCCCACGATGGCGTTCCAGTAGCGGTCGGTCTCTTCCTGGTCCTCCGTCTCGATCTGCATCGAGAAGGCTTCGGTGTGCTTGAAAGCCGGACCGCCGTTGAGGCCGATACAGGGAATGCCCATGACGGTGAATTCGACCGTCAGGACGTCGCCTTCCTTGCCCGAGGGATTGTCGCTCGGCGCCCGGTACACGCCGGTTACCCGGGTATCCGGAAAGGTCTCTGCATAGAAGCGCGCAGCCGCTTCGGCTTCCGAATCGTACCAGATGCACACGGTGTTCTTGGCGTTGGCCATGATGGTCTCCTCGCTGTCGATGGCAGTCTGTCATGCGCCGTTGTGACGCGGCTACCCTGACGACGAGCCGCGGACATCCGCTTCGACACTCCGCTCCATTTTGCCGCTCACCATGCCTTCCGCCCGGAGGCCGGCTCTGGCATGCTCCTGCGGCATCTGGAGCCAGCCCATGACCGAGACCGTGATCATGCCCTCCCATCCGGCACCGCGCACGCGCGGACGGTTCATCCCGCCGCTCCTGGTGTTTCCGTTCCTGGCCTACAATCTGGTGGTGTTCACCCTGTTCGGCGGCAATCCGGTGAACTGGGGGGCGGGGATGTTCTCCATTCCCATGCCATCGGGCATGCCATGGGCGATCACCGCCGGTGACTTCCTGCTGGTGGTCGGGATCATCCTCCTCTTCGTCGAAGTGCTGAAATCGACCAACACAGCGCGCGCATCCATCGTCGAGCACATGCTGTCGATGGTGCTGTTCGTGATGTTCCTGATCGAGTTCCTGCTGGTCGGCGCCGCCTCGAGCTCGGTGTTCTTCCTCTTGATGGTGATGAGCCTGATCGACGTGGTCGCCGGCTTCACCGTCTCGATCACCAGCGCCAGCCGCGATGTGGCGATGAGCTAGGCGACGATGTGCGTCCGGTATCCGGCCGGCATGCGGCGAACCGCGATGCGGGCACCGGCCGCGTAGGCGCCGACCGCCCCTTCCGGCGTGGTGCGGCGGCGCTCGCGCTGTGGCGGCAGATGCGCCCGTGCAGCGATCAACTGGCTGACGAAGTTGGCATCCGGACTGCTCGGGGCCATCGACGGACGGGACACGCGCGCTTCCAGCGTTACCGGCAGAACCCGCACCTCTGTGTCAAACTCGGCCATGGCCGCCTCGAACTGTTTCACCCTGGAGCCGGTGGTCCCGAAACGGGACAGAAGCTCCTGCACCTGTCCCCTACGGGGCAAGCGGCGTGCCAGACAGTAACGATCGATTAGGGATTTGCGATCCTGGGCTGTGCTTCAGGTCACAGAGAACGGTGCATAACGTGGCGGCGCGAGCCTGCCATTCCCTGCGGTTTGAAGCCCAGCCTTTCGAAGGCGGCAACGAAGCCCATGTGGCGGTAGCTGGGCGAGTCGGGATCGACGGGATAGGCTTCGAGCAGGCGGGCGCCGTTCTGCTTTGCGTAGGCCGCGGCCGCTGCGATGAGCCGGGCGCTGAGTCCGGTGCCGCGGCGGGCCCGCGGCACGAACATGCAGGTCAGCGACCAGATCCCATCCTCGTCTTCAGTGCCACCCAGGCTCCGGAAGGTGGACTTCGGTGCCACGGAGACCCAGGCGACGGGTTCATCGCCTTCATAGGCGAGCAGTCCCACCGGGATGCCATCATGGACCCGGCCCAGGATCTGCTTACGCCGCGCGGGGCTCTTGCTGTCCTTGATCTCGGCGGGCGTGGCGCGCCAGGCCATGCACCAGCACCAGTTTGGGCTGCCTCTGGCCGCGAACAGCTTTTCGAAGTCGCCCGCCGTTTCCGCCGTGACTGGCCGGAACGCGAGCGACGCGGTCATCTCAGAAGTTGTCCTTGCCACGGCGGATGGCGGCGAACACTTCGGCGGGGGACTTTCCATCGAGACCATAGTGACGGGCCAGCTCCGGGGCGTCGGCTCGCAGAAACGGGTTGGCGCGCTTGTCCTCGCCAAGCCTGAACGGGATGGTGAACCTGCCCTCTTGCCGCAGCGCCGTCACCTCGGCGGCGCGTCGCTGCAGGTCGGGATTGTCCGGATCGATCGAGAGAGCGAAACGGGCGTTGCTCTCGGTGTATTCGTGTCCGCAATAGATCAGCGTCTCGTCGGGCAAGGTACGCAGCTCCTCGAGAGCGGCCCACATTGGCCCGGGCGTTCCTTCGAACATGCGGCCCACTCCGAGCGAGAACAGGGCATCGGCGCTGAACAGGTGGCCGCCTGCGGCGTCGTGGAAGACGATATGTCCAAGCGTGTGGCCGGGCGTGTCATAGACGTCGAAGACGATCTCGCCGACTTCGACGCGGTCGCCGCCGCTGACCAGTTCGTCGAGGCCCTCGATCTTGTCGGCTTCGCCCCTGGGACCAACGACGCGGCAGCCATAGCGGGCCTTGAGATCGGGTATGGCTTCCACATGGTCTACATGGTGGTGGGTGATGAGAAGGTTGGTGAGGGTCCAGCCGCGCTTCTCGAGCGCCGCCACGATGGGCGCCGTCTCCGGCGCGTCGATGCTGGCGGTCCGACCGGTTGCCGGGTCATGCACCAGATAGCCGAAATTGTCGCTGCGGGCGGCAAAGACGTCGACGATGGCGGACATGGAAGGCTCCTCGGTTCTGGTCGGCGGCACGCTAGGCCGACTGGTTCGCAGTCGCAACCCGCTGTTGGACAAGCCGTTCCGGCTTTGGCACAGTTGCAGGCCATGACCAGCGACGTGACGCATCTGATTGCTTTCTACAAGTCGCCGCTCGGCCGGATCGGAAGAGCGCTGGTGCGTGAGCAGGTGGTCGCCTTGGCAGGCAATGTCAGCGGGTTGCGGCTCCTGGGTCTCGGCTTCGCCACCCCCTATCTCCGGTTTGCCCTCGGGCGGGCGGAGCGGGTGCTCGCCTTCATGCCGTCGCGGCAGGGGGCCTCTGCCTGGCCGCGCGAGGGTCCATCGCACACGGTGCTCTGTGATCCCCTGGAAATGCCCCTCACCGACGCGGCGGTGGATCTGACCATTGCCGTGCATGCCCTGGAGCACGTCACCGATGCCGAGGAGCTGATGCGCGAGTTGTGGCGCATCACGGCGCCCAACGGGCAGGTGCTGCTGGTGGTGCCGCGGCGGCGGGGCATCTGGGCGCAGCGGGACAATACGCCGTTCGGCCATGGCCGACCCTATTCGGCGAGCCAGCTCGACAAGCTGCTGCGCGACCACAGCTTCATCCCCGAGGAATGGCGCGACGGGCTCTATGTGCCCCCGTTCCAGAGTTCGCTGGTGCTGAAGTCGACGCGGCTGTTCGAGCGCGTCGGCCGCCTGTTTGCGCCCGGGGTGAGCGGGGTGATGATCGTGCGTGCCCGCAAGCAGGCTTTTCCGGCGGTGCCGCGGCGGCTCAAGGCGGTGCGGCCGGCGCGGGTGCCTGGATTGAGCGCGGTCACCGCGCGAACCGGCTGAGGTCCGCAGCCCTTTGCAAGCCGGGGCGCTTTGCGTATGGTCCGCCGCGCTTCCACCGGCCCAAGATCTCATGACCGACCGCCCCACGCCGCAGCCCGGCATTCTTGACATCGCGCCCTACCTGCCGGGCAAGTCCGGTGCGCCGGGCAGCAAGGCCATCAAGCTGTCGGCCAACGAGTCGCCGTTGGGCGCCAGCCCCAGGGCTCTGGCCGCCTTCCGCGAAGCAGCGGAGCAGCTTGCCATCTACCCCGAAGGCTCGTCCCGCCTGCTGCGCGAGGCGCTTGGCGAGGTCCACGGCATCGATCCGGCGCGCATCGTGTGCGGCAATGGTTCGGACGACCTCCTGCACCTGATCGCCCAGATCTATCTGGGCGAGGGGGACGAGGCCGTGATGAACCGCTACGGCTTCTCGGTCTATCCGATCATCACCAAGGCGACTGGCGCCACCATCGTCATGGTGGATGAGCGCGACTACACTGCCGACGTCGATGCACTGCTCGCAGCCGTCACGCCGCGCACCAAGGTGGTGTGGCTCGCCAATCCCAACAACCCGACCGGCACCTATCTCAACGCCGCCGAAGTGGCGCGGCTGCATGCGGGGCTCAGGCCCGACATCCTCCTCGTCATCGACAGCGCCTATGCCGAGTATGTCACGGCCGCGGACTACTCGGTGGGGCTCGATCTCGTCGACGCGCACGACAACGTGGTGATGGTCCGCACCTTCTCCAAGATGGGTCTTGCGGCGGCGCGCATCGGCTGGATGGTCGGGCCTGGGCATGTGGTCGACGCCATCCACCGCATCCGCGGCCCGTTCAATGTCAACCTGCCGGCACAGTTCGCCGGTGCTGCCGCGGCGCGCGACGTCGCCTTCACCGAACGGCTCAGGCAACACAACGCCGCCTGGCGCGACTGGCTCACGGCTGAACTGAGCGGCAATCGCATGCGGGTGATACCGAGCCAAGCCAATTTCGTCATGGTCCTGTTCGAAACGCCGGAGCAGGCCGCCGCAGCCTTCGCGGCGCTGATGGAGGCTGGCTGGGTGGTGCGCGAGATCGGGCCCTCCTACGGCATCCACAATGGCCTGCGCATTTCGATCGGCAGCGAAGAGGCGATGCGCGGCGTGGCCGAAGTGCTCAACTCCCTGGATCTGGTCTCATGAGCGTCCGTTTCCGCAAGCTCGCCCTGATCGGCATCGGCCTGATCGGCTCCTCCATCGCCCTCGCCGCACGCCGGCAGGGGCTGGTCGACACGATCAGCATTGCCACCCGCCGGCCGGAGACGCTGGAGGAGGCCCGCGAACTCGGGCTCGGCGACAGCTATACGCTCGATGCGGCCGAGGCTGTGCAGGGCGCTGACCTCGTTATTCTCTGCGCGCCCGTCGGCGCCTATGAGGGCATCGCCCGCGCCATCGGACCGGCCTTGACGCCTGGGGCAATTCTTTCCGACGTCGGGTCGGTCAAGGAACATGTGGTCAAGGTCGTGGCCCCGCATGTGCCTCAGGGAGTCAGCTTCGTGCCGGGTCACCCGATTGCCGGCACCGAACATTCCGGCCCCTCGGCCGGCTTCCCCGAGCTCTTCAGCAATCGCTGGTGCGTGCTGACTCCGGTCGAGGACACCGTCCCTGCCCAGACCGAGAAGCTCGCCGGATTCTGGCGCGCGATGGGCTCCAGGGTCGAGATCATGGATGCGGCGCACCACGACATGGTGCTGGCCATCACCAGCCACATTCCGCATTTGATCGCCTACAACATCGTGGGCACGGTGGCTGATCTGGAAACGTCCACCAAGTCCGAGGTGATCAAGTTCTCGGCTTCCGGCTTCCGGGACTTCACCCGTATTGCGGCGTCCGATCCGGTGATGTGGCGCGACATCTTTCTCACCAATCGCGACGCGGTGCTGGAGATGCTGGGCCGGTTCTCCGAAGACCTGTCGGCGCTGCAGCGGCACGTGCGTACCGGCGACGGCGCGGCGCTCGAAGCAATGTTCACGCGCACCAGGGAGATCCGGCGCTCGATCATCGATGCGGGCCAGGAGACTGCGGCCCCCGACTTCGGCCGTCCGCACGACGCGCCGCCGGAACCCGAACCGACACCGCTCTTCCGCGAACATGGCGGCGGGGACGACGCCTAGTCGACGCGTTTCAGATCACTGCGCGTGCAGCCATCGGGGATTTGCGTTTCTGCGGAGGAGGTCGCATCGCTGCATGGCGAGATCATAGGCCGCAGCCAGTTCAGGTGCCTGAAGGACAATGCGTCCCGGGGTCACCTCACGCATTCGGCCCTTAGACAAGTCCGCAACGATCGCCCCCTCGCCCATCCGGACGGCGATATGGCGCAGCAGCAATCCGGCGCTGTCGCATGATCCGATCACATTGACCGCTTCACGAGCCTGACCGATGCCGCGGAACAGTTCAGTGGCAAGGGCATGGGTGATCAGATCTTCGAACCCATCCGTGCTCGAGAATGCTCCGGCCCAGTCGCCGGTCCCCACGAAGGTGGCGAAGGGGCCGAGATCGGCAGTGATGTCGGTGGCCAGGGACTTAAGGTTTTCCTGCTCGCCGATGAGGATATGTCCGGCAAGCTGTCGCTCCAGACGCACGATCGCGTCGACATCCACCATGCGGTCGAGAAAGGCTTCCCAGTCGTCGGACGACACTTCAGCGGCGGCGGGCAGTGCATGTAGGCCAACGACCAGCGCGAGCATACAGAACAAGACTCGGTGCATCATGGAGACGTTCTCCGGCTGATCTTGCCGGGGGAGTATGGCACCGGGCGCTGCAGACGCCAATGGCAGCTAGAACAGCGGTGGGATGGCCGTGATCGGCACCAACCCGGAGGACACCACACCACCGGCGAAGTTGATCTGGTTGGTGTGCCGCCCGTCGGCGCCGGGGACGCCGAGCACCAGGGTACGCCACGGCTCCTCAATCATCGGACCGATCCGTTCGGCCACACCGTTCGAGACAATATCGATGCGGCCATTGACGAGGCCGGACTGGTCGAGCGCGAGGTCGCCGCTGGCGGTGAGTTCTGAGCTCACATCGTTGGCGGTTACCGAAACGACCCGCAGTTGCGCGCCATTGTTGGCCAGGGTCTGCAGCAGCAGGGGGTCGCCCCAGTTGCGGATGTCGTCGGGCAGGCCGGTGAGTTCGAGCTGCAGTTCGGCGGCGCCTTCGCTGACGGCGAGGCTCGGCGCGTCGAGCCCGCCGGCGCGGCCGTAGGCAGCGAGCGAGGCCAGCCTCCGTTCCGGATCGTGCGCCTCGGGCATATCCATCAGGTGCAGTTCCAGCGCTTCGGCGCGCGCCAGTTCGGTGGGCGTGAGCAGGGTGTCGGCCCAGGCGAGATTGGCGCCGACCAGGGAGGCGCGGGCGATCCGCCAGTTGTCGAGGCGAATGCTGGCATCGAGGCTGTCCCAGCCGATCTCGTTGCGGGCGCCGGTGAAGCTGTCGGCCAGCGTCGCCGGACCGGTGGCCCTGGCGATAAGGTGAGTCGGTGCGTAGACCCTGGCCGTGGCCTCCACGAGCGGCAGGGCCACCGTCAGGTCACCACTGGTGATCTCCGCCTCGCTGCAGCCGAGGTCGAAGCGGAAGGGAAAGCCGCCGATGTCGATGCGGCTGCACACAAGGCGCGGCGCGGTGACGCCGTCGTTGGCTGCCATGACTTCGACATTCTGCCGGATCATGCCAGCGATCACGAACCAGGCAACAGCCCAGCCGGCGACAACGAGGGCGATGATGCTGCCGAGGATAATGATTCGCGTCTTCATGCAGCCGTTTCTATCCTTGCGGCGCCGGGGCGGGAAGCCACCGCCGTTCATCGAGGGTAAATCCGGGTCGCGGCACGCTGCGGGGGCACGTATGTGCGGTTGCGGAGCCCCGTGAGGCTCCCCTAGCTTGATGGTCTCGATATGGCGGCGACAATGGCAGAGGCGACATACTGGGTGTTCGGATACGGTTCGCTGATGTGGAACCCCGGGTTTCCGCACCGGTCGCACCAGCTCGGCCTGCTGCACGGAGCGCACCGGAGCCTGTCGATTATCTCGCACCACCATCGTGGCACGGCCGACCGGCCGGGGCTGGTGTTCGGTCTGGTTCGTGGCGGCTCCTGTCGCGGCATGGTGTTCGAGGTGGCGGAGGCGGACTGGCCCGAGGCGCGGACCTACCTCAAGGCGCGCGAGCAGGTGACCATGGTCTATCGCGATGTTCAGCGGCCGGTGCGCCTCGATGATGGGCGGACGGTCTCGGCGCTCGCCTTCCTGGTGGACGACCGGCACGAGCAGTTTGCCGGGCGGCTGGCGCTGGAGGCGCAACTGGCGATGGTGCGGCAGGGCGTCGGATTGTCTGGGCGCAACGTCGACTACGTTCTCAACACCGCGCGGCACCTCGAGCAACTCGGCATTCGCGATCGGCAGGTGATGGCCCTGGCAGAGCTGCTGTCGGCGGAGGAGATTGCGGCCTAAGCGGCCACTGCCTCTGGCCTTGGCTCGGCGCCTTCAAGGTCCCAGATGGTGGTCCAGCGCTCCGTTTCAGGCGGCGTTCCCGCTAGGCGGAAGGCGCGATCGCCCAGGTCCAGCGCCAGGCGGAAGCGGTTGCGGCTCATCGGGTCGGCCACCAGATCGGCGGCCGAGCCGACCCACAGCACGTGGCTGCCCTTGGCAACCAGATAAAGAGCAGTGCCGTCCATGGCGAAGCTCGACAGATTCTCGCTCAGAAGGCCATAGACATGGCCTGACCGTCCCTGCCAGCGGTTCTGGCGCGGCCCGTTCAACGGGCGAGTGGCAGTGTTGGCAACAGTCCCCATCGCAGCCGCTCCCGGAGCTTCGATAACAGAACAAACATAGAACGGAACTTCGGGTGCTGTCAAGAACCCTCGGCATTCGTGTCTATATGTATGCAATCTCCACTCGGGAGCGTCAATATGTTGTGTCTGCGGTCGCAGCGCGTCTTTCCGCAGCGCGGGCGAGAAGGGCAGGACTGAGCGGCCGGGACACACCGGCATCTATGGCGTCGAGGATCAGCCGGTCCGATTCGGTTTCAATCGCGGTACGCAGCCGCTCGAGAAAGACGTCGGGTGGCAGGCCCGGCTCGATCGGGGGCAAGAAGCGGCCGCGGGCGGTGCCCGGCCAGATCACCGGGGAGTTGCGGCCCCAGTAAAGACCTGAATTCAACGCCACCGGCACCACCGGCACGTTCAATTCCGAATACATCCTGACAATACCCTGACGGTATTCCGCGGGTGCCAGGGGCGCCTTGCGGGTGCCTTCGGGGAAAATGACGATGCGACAGCCGCGCTCGATCGCGGCTCGGGCGCTGCGCATCATGTCGGGTATGGCCTGGGCGCCCTTCTGGCGGTCCACTTCGATGCAGTCGAGCGAGCGCGCCGCCCAACCGAAGAAGGGGATGCGCATCAGCTCCTTCTTGACGATGTAGGCTGGCCGTCCGGTGTGCGGGAAAACGGCGAACACGTCCCAGTCGGACTGGTGCTTGGAGGCGATGATGCAGCCACCGGGCGGGATGTTCTCTTCACCGGTCATGTCGGTGCCCACCCCGGCGATCCAGCGCAGAAAAAGCAGGTTCGACCAGCACCAGTAGCGGGCGAGCGCCCAACTCAGCGCCGTGCGCCGGCGCATGATCAGGCCGATGATGCCGATGATGATCGCGACGATCGCCGTCTGGCCGATGAAGACGAGGTAGAACAGGGCCGTGCGTACGGCCTGGATAGCTGTCATCAGCGGTTTCCTCCCGTGGCGGGCGGGCCGCCATCGCGCCTCTTAGCGGGCAAACGTCTGGCTGACGAGGCCGTTCCGCCTCACGACGTCTGGCTCAGATAGCGCCGCACCGTCACACGCGAGGTGATGGCAGTGAGCGCGGCAATCACCGGCACCACGGCTGCAATGCCGACAATGCCGTCCGCGCCCAGGGCGAAGCGGCCGAACAGGACGCCAACCTGCGCTCCGGCCTCGCTCGACAGCATGTTGCCGGCAGCGGTGCCGATCAGGGTGAAGAACAGCAGCGCCGCCACGGCGCCCAGCACACCGCCCTGCAGGCCGATCGACAGGAAGCGTCCCTGGAAGGCCCCGGCAATGAAGCGGTTGGAGGCGCCGATGAAATGGAGCACGTCGACGATCTCGCGGTTGGTGGCCATGGTGCCGCGAGTGGCAAAGACGATGGCGAGAACCGTTGCCGCGCCGATCAGCACCAGCACCATCAGGCCGGAGAAGACGATTGTGCCCGACATGGTGTTGAGTTGCTGACGCCATGCGGCATGGGTGTCGAGGCTGGCGCCCTGAACTGTTTCGAGATTGCGCGTCAGCCCCTCGATGTCAGCATCCATGGGGTCGGCGAGTTGCACCACGATCAGCCGCGGCACCTCGATGGCGGTGAAGTCGAGACCGGCGCCGAGCCAGGGCTCGAGCAGCTTTT
The DNA here is from genome assembly GCA_023437755.1 of Pseudomonadota bacterium. Classification (GTDB taxonomy): domain Bacteria; phylum Pseudomonadota; class Alphaproteobacteria; order Rhizobiales; family Devosiaceae; genus Devosia. Next base: position 4,118 of record JAEZFJ010000074.1, on the reverse strand, counting down.
GGCTCTCTTCCACCGTCAGGGCCCGCGCAGCGGTCACACCCGGGGTCGACTGGGCCAGGGACACGGCAGTGCGGACGCTGGTATCGATCTGCTGGCCGTCCACCGGGCGGATCTGGATGGTGACTTCGCGGCCCACATCGGCCGACCAGGCAATGGCGGATTTCTGGACCAGCACCACGCCGCCGAGAGTCACCGCCGAGAGGAAGCTCATGATGGTGATCATCAGCAGCAGCGTGCGGCCGGCGACGCTTTTTTCCGGCACGATCGGTGCGGCGCCGGTGCGGCCGGGGAACAGCCTCAGGATGCGCTCAAGCATGAATGGTCAGTTCGCCCTTGTCGAGGAGCATGCGCGGATACCCGAAGCGGTCGAGCAGCGGCAGCTCGTGAGTGGCCAGAATGATGGTGGTGCCGAGCGTGCGGTTGAGTTCGGCGAACAGATGAACGAGGCGGCTGGCAAGATCGGGGTCGACATTGCCGGTGGGTTCGTCCGCCAGCAGCACCTTGGGCCGGGCAATAACGGCGCGCGCGATGGCCGCCCGCTGCTTCTCGCCGCCCGAGAGCAGTGAAGGGAAGGCGTTCATGCGGCTGCCGAGGCCGACCCAATCCAGCAACTCGGTCACGTTGGAGCGGTACTCGCTCTCGGGCTGGCCAAGGACGCGCAGCGGCAGGGCGACGTTCTCGTAGGTGGTGAGGTGGTCGAGCAGACGGAATTCCTGGAAGACGATGCCGATGTGCCGGCGCATCTGCAGCAGCCGGTCCTGACTGAGGTTGGAGACGTCCTCGTCGAACATGGTCACCGTGCCGCGGGTCGGCTTGAGCGACAGCAGCAAGAGGCGCAAGAGGCTGGTCTTGCCGGCGCCCGAGGGGCCGGTGAGGAAGTGGAACGAGCCGGGCTCGATGGCGAAGGTCAGGTCGCGCAGGATCTCGGGACCATTGCCGTAACGCAGACCCACATCGGAAAACTCGATCAACTCGGCACAGCTCCCCTGGTGAAAGGCGGATGCGAATCACTGATTCCGCATCATAGCAGCCCCGGGCGCCCGCCGTGGCGGCCCGGCCTCCCTTGCCCCATGAAAAACGGCGGCAGTGTGGTGGGGGCGGGTTTGAGGAGTCTTAACCCGATGGTTCTAGGGTCGGGCGAACTCCCTCACCAGTGCAACGGGCATCTCCAGCCGGCCGATGATCATCACCTGCCCCCATTGCCGGACCCAGTATCAGGTGACCTTCGAGACCATCGGGTCCGCGGGTCGCAAGGTGCAGTGCGCCCATTGCCGGCAGGCCTGGCAGCAGGACCCGTTGCCGTCGGAGCCCGAGCCGGACCCGACGGAAATGGCAGTGTTCGACGCGATCAGCGAAGATGCACTCGATGAGGTGATGCTCGCCGAGGAGCGGACCGCTGCGGCTGAACTCGGCGACCTCACCACCGCAACCGAGCTGGCGCAGCGCGCGACCGCCGACCCGTCGCCGTCCGACAGCAAGACCGACAGCGCCACGATGCGGACGCGGCAGCGCGAGTTCTCGCGCCGCCGCCGCAACATGGAAGCCCGCCTGCCGCTGGCGCGACTGCGCAGGGCGGTGCGAACCGGCGCAGCGTTGATGCTTGCTGCCATGGTGTTCGGGCTGGGTTTTGCGCGCGAGCCGGTGGTGACGCGCTTTCCCGACCTCGCCGGCGTCTATGCAGCCGTCGGGCTCGGGGTGAATGTGGTTGGCCTCGAATTCACCGACGTGAATACGCTGCACTCGTTGCGCGATGGCAAGGACATGCTGTTGGTATCAGCGCAGATCGTCGGCGTTGCCCGGGAGCCCAAGGTGGTGCCGCCGGTGGTGGTGACACTGCTCGATACCGCCGGCACGCCGATCTACGAGTGGAGCGTGACGCCTGCGGTCCGCGACCTGATGGCGGGCGAGCGTGCCACCTTCGAAACGCAGTTGCTCAAGCCGCCCGCAGCGGCAAGCCGGGTGCGGCTCAGCTTTGCCGGCGGTAGCGGGGCTCCCCGCACCGGCGCCAAAGGCGGCAGCGAAGGCACCGCCGGCCCCCCCGCTGCCGTGGCAGCGTCTGAAACCCATGTTACTCATATGCCTGTTGAACCGGAGCATCATTGATGGCCCGCATCCTCGTTGCCGAAGACGACCCCTCGGTCCGCGCCTTTGTTGTCAGCGCCCTGTCCATCAAGGGACACGAGGTGGTGGCTGCCGAAGATGGCGGACTCGCCGCGGAAATCGCCGAGGAGGAGCAGGGCCGCTTCGACCTGCTCCTTTCCGACATCAAGATGCCGATCATGGACGGGATTGCGCTGGCACTGCATGTCGGCGCGCGCTTCCCCGAACTCACCATCCTGATGATGACCGGTTTTGCCGACCAGCGGGAGCGCGCCCACGGGCTCGAGGCGCTGATCTATGATGTGATCACCAAGCCGTTCGCGCTCGCCGACCTGCTGGCAAAGGTGGACGACGCCCTGACCGGCCGCCCCGTGGAAGTGGTGTCACTCGGCCGGCAGGCGATGCAGCACTAGAGGGCTTTCACAGCCACTCAGGCACGCTGTCGAGCGCCAGCAGGTCCTCGATGGGCTTGCGCGGGCGGATAGCATGCCAGCGGTCGCCGTCGACCAGCACTTCCGGGATCAGAGCGCGGGAATTGTAGGTGGATGCCATCACGGCGCCATAGGCGCCGGCGCTCATCACCGCGAGCAGGTCGCCCTCCGCCACCCCCTGGATGGTGCGGCCCTTGGCGAGGTAGTCTCCGGTCTCGCAGACCGGACCGACGATGTCGGCCGTGATCGGCGGGCGGTTGGACTGCCGCACCGGTTCGATGTCGTGATGGGCCTCATAAAGGGTGGGGCGGATCAGGTCGTTCATGGCCGCGTCGACGATGACGAAGTTGGTCGCGCCTTCCTTCACATATTCGACGCGGGTGACGAGGATGCCGGCATTGCCGACCAGCAGACGGCCGGGCTCGATGACCAGCGAACAGCCGAGCTGGCCGACCTTGTCGCGCACCACGGCGGCATAGGCGTCGGGGTGGGGCGGCGCGTCCTGGTCGTGATGATAGGGGATGCCAAGGCCGCCGCCGATGTCGACATGCTCGATGTGATGACCGTCGGCCCTGAGCGTCATCACCAGCTCCGCCATCAGGCCGAAGGCGTTGCCGAAGGGTTCCAGGTCCGTGATCTGCGAGCCGATATGCATGTCGACGCCCACGGCCTCGACATTGGGGAGTTCGGCGATGCGATTGTAGACATCGCGCGCACGGCCAAAGGGGATGCCGAACTTGTTCTCGGCCTTGCCCGTGGAGATCTTGGCATGGGTGCGGGCATCGACGTCGGGATTGACCCGCACCGACACGCGCGCGGTCTTGCCGACACCGGCCGCCACCATCGACAGCCGCTCGAGCTCAGGCTCGCTCTCGACGTTGAAGCACTTGATGCCGACCTCAAGTGCCCGGCGCATTTCGGCGACGGTCTTGGCGACGCCCGAGAAAACGATCATCTGCGGCGGGATGCCGGCGGCCAGCGCCCGCTCGAGCTCACCGCCCGAAACCACATCGGCGCCGCAGCCTTCCCGGGCCATCAGCGTCAGGACCGCCTGGTTGGAATTGGCTTTCATGGCATAGGCGAGCAGCGTCGGAATGCCCTCGAAAGCCCCCTTCACCACCTGGACGTGGCGGCGGAGGGTCGCGGCCGAGTAGACATAGAAGGGCGTGCCCACCTTGTCGGCGAGCTGGGTGAGATCGACGTCCTCGGCAAAGAGGACGCCATCGCGGTGCTGAAAGTGATGGACCATTGATTTGCCCCTCGGGTCGAGGTGGTAAGTACGGCACCTTGGGGCAAAACGAAAGCCTAGTCGTCGGCTTCGTAGGCCGCCTCGATCCGCTCGGCGACCAGGTGCTGCAACTGCCACAGATGCGGATCGTGAATGCCCATGTCCTCGAGGTGCTGGACGGTGGCATAGAGGTATTCGGCCATGGAGCCGCGGCTGCCGACGGCGGTGGCCAGCACATCGGCAACGGCCTCCTCGCTGAGCCCGGAGACGTAGCGGCCCGAGTTGCGGTCGATGCAGAAGGTGAGGGCGCGGACGGTGCGGTCGCCGGTGCGGGCATTCACCCAGCGCGGCGGAAAGGC
>JAEZFJ010000369.1 GCA_023437755.1 Pseudomonadota bacterium | reverse complement strand
CCGCAGACGCGACCGCCACCAGGGCAGCGAAGGTGCGGATATGGCCGACCCGGATGATCATGCGTGGCGCGAAGGCGCAGCCAAGCACGAAGCCGAAGAAGTATCCCGAGCCGAGCAGACCGATCTGGAATGCGCTGAAGCCCTCTATGCCGCCGCGGATGGGCAGCAGCATCAACTGCAGACCATTGCCCATGATCAGAAAGGCGACGCTTAGCAGGATCGAGAACGCCGACAACACGGGCTTGGCCGCAGGATTCACTGGCTTTGCTCCATTTGGCTCGGCGGCAGTCACATGGCCGAGACATGCGCGCGACAGGCTTGAAACGGAGCGCCGCCATGTCCCGCACTGGATAGTTCTGGCGAACGGCGAGTGCAGTCACGTCACCGCGATGAGACATATGCACCAGGTGCCCCGCTTCGATCTCAACGACCGTAACCCCAGAACGTTCGACCATGTGACGCTGAAGCTCAGGTGAGATCGTTCCGGCCTTGGATTGCCATTACCTGGCGCGAACCGCCAAGCTGCGGAACAACCACGCGAGCCACGGTGCGGTAGCACGGCAAGACAGCCTGACGAGAGGCGCTGGGGTAGGCACTTCCGACTTTCAAGCCCTGGGCGCAGAATTCCAGCGACTTCTTGGCGCTCGGCTGGCACCGGCATATGCTCGCCGGCAGCGGCTCGCACCAAACTCTAGCATGGTTGGCTAGGTCACTGGGACACCAATTGCGGGGTACCCCGACGCTCCCCGTCGGGATCGGCAGTTCACGGAGGGATGTGTATCGCTGAGCGGCAGTTAACGTGAGTGCCGCTGGCCGCCCCGTGGCGGAGGGGCACGAGGGGACTGCAACTTCCCTCGCCCTGCTTCACGCCCAGGACGAGGCCTCCACTCTCCGCAGCTGCAGACGGCGGGGCCACGGCATGTTCACTGCAAAAGCACTGGCGGGTAGAGAGGGATTCGAACCCCCGGAAGGCTTGCACCTTCGCCGGTTTTCAAGACCGGAGCAATCAACCACTCTGCCATCTACCCGTAGGGCAGCCGTTTACCGGCGGCCCGCCGAACTGTCCAGCCTCCACCGCTACGGCAGCAGCACCACCGAGCCGGTGGTTTCACGTCCCTCGAGCGCCCGGTGCGCTGCTGCCACCTCGCCCAAGCGGTAGGTCCGGCCGATTTCCACCTTGATGGAGCCGTCGAGCACCGCCTGGAACAGCGCTGCCGCACCCTCCAGCAGGTCTTCGCGGCGACCAAGATAGGCATTGCTGGTCGGCCGCGTCACGAACAGCGACCCCTTGCGCGCCAGCACCGTCAGGTCGGGAATGCTGACCACGCCCGAGGCATTGCCGAAGCTCACCATCAGCCCGCGCGGCCGGAGGCAGTCCAGCGATTTGTCGAACGTCGCCTTGCCCACCCCGTCATAGACGACATGGACACCGCGCCCGCCGGTGATCTCTTTCACCCGCTCGGCGAAATCCTCCTCGCGGTAGTTGATGACGTGGTCGCACCCATGCGCCCTGGCCAGCGCCACCTTGTCGGCACTGCCGGCAGTGCCGATCACCGTGGCGCCGAGTGCCTTGGCCCATTGCGTGGCGATGAGGCCCGTGCCGCCCGCCGCGGCGTGCCACAGCAGCGTTTGACCCGCCTGCACCGGCCAGGTCTGGAACAGGAGGTAATAGGCCGTAAGCCCCTTGAGCATTATGCCGGCGGCGACCTCGTCGGAAATGCCATCCGGCACCCGCACCAGACGCTGCGCGGGGGCGATCCGTTCCTCTGCATAGGCGCCGGGCGTACCCTGGTAGGCAACGCGGTCGCCCACGCCGAACTCGGGGACATCGGGACCGACGGCCGTGACCACCCCTGCCCCCTCATTGCCGCCCACAAATGGCGTCTGCATCGGATACAGACCCGAGCGCTGATAGGTGTCGATGAAGTTGAGCCCGATCGCGGTGTGCCGGATACTGACCTCACCCGGTCCGGGCTCGCCCACCGGCAGATCCTCTTGGCGGAGCACGTCCGGTCCGCCGGTCTCGTGGATGACGATTGCCCGGGTCATTTCGGCGCCTTCGGCTTGCGTGGAGCCGATTTCGGCCGGGCTTGCGCCCGCGCCGCCGGCGTCGATCGTCCGCGCTGCTTGGCGGTCACGGCGGCCACGCCGTGCGCCGCACCGACCGAGCCTGTATCGCCGGTGAACGGGGTCACCGGCGGGTTGGGCGAGCCGGCGACACCCGCCCGCCCCAGCTTGCGCTGCTTGACGACGATATTGATCGCCTCCACCAGCACCGAGAAGGCCATGGCGGAATAGATGTATCCCTTGGGGATGTGGAACCCGAGACCGTCCGCCACCAGCGTCACGCCGATCAGCAGCAGGAAGGCCAGCGCCAGCATCTTGGTGGTGGGGTGATCGGCCACGAATTTGGCGATCGGACCGGAGGCAAAGAACATCACCGCCACCGCCACCAGCACCGCCGCGATCATCACCGCCACCTGGTCGGCCGGCACCATGCCCACTGCCGTGATGATGGAGTCGATGGAAAACACCATGTCGATGATCACGATCTGCACCAGGATCGCCTGCAGTGACGCCTTGGCCGCCTCGGCGAGCCCCACCTCGTGCGGCTCCTCGATGGCGGCGTGCATCTCGTGCGTCGCCTTGTAGATCAGGAAGCCGCCACCGGCGATCAGAATGATGTCCTTCCACGAGAACCCATGGCCAAAGGCCTCGAACACCGGGTCCTGCAGCTGCACGATGACGCTGATCAGCAGCAGCAGGATGATGCGGAACACCAGCGCCAGCCCGATCCCCAGCTTGCGGGCGAACTCGGCCTGCTCGCGCGGCAGCCGCGACACCAGCACCGAGATGAAGACAATGTTGTCGATGCCGAGCACGATCTCCATCACGGTCAGGGTCGCAAACGCCACCCAGACCGTGGGGTCGGTGAGTAGTTCCAGCATCTAAGGGCTCCTGTTGAGTCTCGTGGCGCAATGTAGGTGCAGCCTCACGTGCCGAAAAGCCCCGTAAACACCTCAAGTTCCCCGCTGCGGGGATTTCCGTTCCGGGCAACCCGGCGACGGCTGGCCCCGGTCCGTGCGCAGGTGTTATGTCATCGGCAAGCAGTCACCGAGGTGCCGATGGACTCCTTCACCCCCATTCCTGCCTTGATCGGCGGATCCCTGATCGGGCTTGCCGCCGCCACACTCTGGTTGGCGAACGGCCGCCTCGCCGGAATTTCCGGCATTCTCAGCCGCCTGGTGCCGTTCTCGCCGGCGCAGCTCTGGCGCCTGGTTTTCCTGGTCGCACTGGTAGCAGGCACTGCTGGCTCGGCCTGGCTGTGGCCGCAGTTCGGGGTCGGCGGCAGCGAACCGGCAGCCCTTGTCACCGCTCCGCCGGGCCTCGGGGTGCCCAC
>JAEZFJ010000350.1 GCA_023437755.1 Pseudomonadota bacterium | reverse complement strand
GCCGCCCGCTGGGGACGCTCCGGGCTCGGCTCGGGCCGGACCGGGGTGCTCGGCTCCTCGACTTCAACCGGCGTTCCGGCTGGCGCTGCGGTCGGATCGGCTGCGGCCTTGCCGGTCAGCGCCGGCTCACTGAGCTTGAGCACCGGCGCCGCCAGCTCGGGTTGTTCCGGCACCGTCCCGGCACCATCGGCCGATTGCATGAGGCGCTCGATCGCCTGCCGCAACGCGTCGCTGGCCGCCACTCCATTCTGCAGCACCTGCGGAAGCTCGGCATCGGCCGCGCCCGACAGTGCGTTAGCAAGGGCTTCGAGGCGCACCCCGAGCCGGCGAGCGGCCTCGATGGCCGCTGCATCGGGCTGCGCGGCTGCCTGGCCGGCCAGGTCCTGCCCCAGCGGCTGGAGCAGCTTGGCGAGTTGCGCCACAAGGCCGGTTTCCCCGATGGCCTCGGCGGCTGCCCCCGCACCTGCGAGAGCGTCGAGGTCGAGGCCCAAAGCCGCACCGATGTCGGCCAGCAGGGTATCGAGCGTGTCGATCAGTTCCGGATCGACGGGCTCGCCCGTGTCCAACGCTGACTTCAGTGCAGCCAGACTGTCGACGAACTCGGTCAGTTTCTTCTCGATGGCTGGGTCCAGAGGCTGGCTCGGGGCGGCAACCACTGCGGCAAGCGGGTCGGCAGCCTCGGGCTCCCCACCTTCGGCGTCCTCGCCGGCCGAGCCAAAGCCGAGAGCCAGCCTGACCAGGTTCACGAGGTCGAGGGGTCCGCCTTCGCTGCTGCGGGTGGCGCTGCTTGCGCTGGTGATGGCCGGCGCGCCCGTCCCGCCGAGCAGGGCGGCAAAACCCTCCGCCCCCACGGACGCAGCTTCGCCGGCGTTGAGCGGCCTCGGGGCACCGGTAGCGGGTATGACGGTCAGCGCGGATGCCACGGCGGCGGCCTCACAGAACAGATTGATCCAGCCGGAACAATGCAAGCGGGGTGCCAAACAGGAAAGGCGAAGGATTTCCGTAGGTTGGAAAGATCGGGATCACGTCACCCCTGCCCCTGCCCGGCAAAAGCTGCCGCCTCCCGGGCAGTTTCGTTGCGGCGGAGCGGCAAAACCGGTATGAGCGGGACTTGTCCGCTGGCCCTTGACCCCAACCGGATTGAATTGGTGATGCTGAACTCGCTTGATCTACCCAAGCGCCCCGAGGACACGCGCGTTGTTGTCGCCATGTCCGGGGGCGTCGATTCCTCCGTCGTCGCCGGCCTGCTTGCCCGCCAGGGCTACCAGGTGGTCGGCGTGACCCTGCAGCTTTACGATCATGGCGAGGCCGTGCACCGCAAAGGCGCCTGCTGCGCCGGGCAGGACATTCACGACGCCCGTCGCGTCGCTGCCGCCCTCGGCATCCCGCACTATGTGCTCGACTACGAGCAGCGCTTCCGCGATGCCGTCATCGAGCCCTTCGCCAATGCCTACCAGCAGGGCGAAACGCCGGTGCCGTGCATCGCCTGCAATCAGAGCGTCAAGTTCGTCGACCTGATGGCAGTGGCGCAGGACCTCGGCGCCGATGCGCTGGCGACCGGGCACTATGTGCAGTCGCGGCTCGGGCCTGACGGACGACGCCAGTTGCTGCGGCCGATCGACGGGGACCGCGACCAGACCTATTTCCTGCTCGCCACCACGCGCGAGCAACTCGACTACCTGCGCTTCCCGCTGGGGGGCATGTCGAAGCCGGAAGTGCGCGCGCTGGCGCGCGAGATGGGGCTCGAGATCGCCGACAAGCACGACTCGCAGGACATCTGCTTCGTGCCCCAGGGAAAGTACACCGACATCATCCGCAAGATGCACCCTGAGGCGCTGGCGCAGGGCGAGATCGTCCACATGGACGGGCGCGTGCTGGGCACCCATGACGGGATCGTCAACTACACTGTCGGGCAGCGAAAGGGCCTCGGGATTGCCGCCGGCGAGGCGCTCTACGTCGTCAAGCTCGACCATCGCACCGGTCGCGTCATCGTCGGTCCGCGCGAAGCGTTGAAGACCCACACGGTGCGTCTGCGTGACGTCAACTGGCTGGGTGCGGCGCCTCTCGCCGAGGCTGTCGCCGGCAATGGCGCGCCGGTCGAAGTGAAAGTCCGCTCCACCCGTGGGCCGCAGCCCGCTGTCATCCAGATGGTGGATGGCGCGGTGATGGTGACGCTGGTCAGCGGCGAATACGGCATTTCACCGGGTCAGGCCTGCGTGTTCTACGCCGACGACAGCGACACCAGCGAAGTGCTCGGTGGCGGCTTCATCGCCGAAGCCGTGCCGCAGGCGCTGGTGGCGTAACACGCAGTTGCTTCAGTAGACCTCATCCTGAGCCTGTCGAGGGACGAGGTCTACGGAGATGCTGCCGGGTCCGCAGCCTCATTCGTCGGCGCCGCACTTGTCGCCTCCGCATTCGCCTGCTTCAACTGCTGGTAGGCATTGATCCCACCCATCCAGGTGGAGACGGCGATCAGCACAAGCACTACGCCCATCACCAGCAGCAGGATGCGGCCCCGGTTGAGCTTGAACGGGCTTTCGGTG
>JAEZFJ010000308.1 GCA_023437755.1 Pseudomonadota bacterium | reverse complement strand
GCCTATATGGGCGGGGGCAATTTCGGGGTGGTCGCGGCGGCCGAATACTACTTCGGCAAGAAGGTGCAGGACATCAACCTCGCCGAGGCCGCCATGCTGTCCGGCCTGTTCAAGGCTCCCACCCGCTACGCACCCCATGTCGACCTCGCCGCCGCCCGCGGCCGCGCCAATCTCGTCCTCTCCAACATGGTGGCCTCCGGGTTCCTGACCGAGGGTCAGGTCACCGCCGCCCGCCGCCATCCCGCGACGCCGATCGACCGCGCCGAAGACGCGAACTCGCCGAACTACTTCCTCGACTGGGCCTTCGAGGAAGCCAAGGAGCTGATCGCCGACAACGGCTTCCCCGGCAACAACTTCATCGTCCGCACCACCATCGACACCACGCTTCAGAAATACGCCGAAGAGGCCGTGATCTCGACCGTCCGCGAGTCCGGCGAGCAGTACGACGTCGAGCAGGCGGCCATGGTGGTCACCGACACCCAGGGCGCCATCCGCGCCATGGTGGGCGGCATGGATTACGGAAAGTCCCAGTTCAACCGCGCCATCGTCTCCACCCGCCAGCCCGGCTCGGCCTACAAGATCTTCGTCTATGCCGAGGCGCTGGAACAGCTCGGCCTCACCCCCTCCGACACCATCACCGATCAGCCCGTCTGCATCGCCGGCTGGTGCCCGCAGAACTACGGTCGTAGCTACAAGGGGAATGTCACCCTTGCCAGCGCCTTTGCGCAGTCGCTGAACACGGTGCCGGTGACCCTGTCGATCAAGACCGGCCGCGACACCATCGCCGAACTCAGCCACCGCATGGGCCTCACTGCCGATTATCCCGTGACGCGCTCGCTGGCGCTGGGCGTGGCTTCGGTTTCGGTTCTCGACATGACTTCGTCCTACGCCGTGCTCGCCAACCGCGGGCTCGACACGCCAGCCTATGGTATCACTCGCATGAGCACCCTGGGCGGCCAGGTGCTGTATGAGATGGACCCCGATGCCGAGCGCGAGCGCATCCTCAGCGAGCAGACCGTCGCCTATATGAACGCGATGATGCGCGGCGTCATCACCGGGGGCACCGGCCGCCGTGCCGATGTGGAAGGAGTGCCGGTGGTTGGCAAGACGGGCACCACCTCGTCCTACCGCGATGCCTGGTTCTGCGGCTTCACCGGCAACTACGTCGCCGCCGTCTGGTTCGGCAATGACGACTATCACCCCACCAACGACCTGACTGGTGGCACCCTGCCCGCCATCGCCTGGCAGAAGTTCATGGCCTATGCTCACACCAATGTGGACATCATGCCCGTGTTCGGCGTCGACTTCACACCGCCGGCCCCGATCGTTGCCGAGGCCGATCCCACCGTCGAGGAACTGGAGCTGGCGCAGCGCCCGCCCAGCCTGACGCCGGAGGCGGCAGACAAGCTGGTCAGCCTTTCCGAACTCTTGAGCCAGACCCTCGAAGCCGCAACGCCGATCAGCGACACCGCCAGCGTCGGCCAGTGGGTCAATGGCGGCACCTGACCCGCCGCACGACCAGACCGTGCGCCAGGCTTGCCTGAAATCCGCCCGCCGCCTTCCCCCCGGCCCCGTGAGCTTGCTATAGGCTTCATGTCGTTCCCCGCAGGTCGCTTCGCCTAATGCCGTTCCCCTCCGCGAGACGCTGACCGTGCGCTACGTGCTCTATCTCGTTGTGATGTGCGTGGTGGCCCTCGGCGTCGGCTTCGGGCTGAGCTGGGTGGCCCTGAACGAAGGCCGCCTGTTCGGCGCGACGCAGGTGGGTCCCTGGGTCGCCTGGACCGACATCGGCTCGAACGCACCCAACCCTTATACCCGCGCGCATATCGCCAGGGCGGCTTCCCTGCCGCTCGGCCAGGCTGAGGGGCTGCAGTTCACCGCGACCACCGACAGCGACGGCGAACCGCTGACCCGCACCTGCACCTACCGCATCTCCGGCCGAACGCCTGTTGCCAGCTTCTGGACCCTGGCGGCGGTCGATGCCGACGGCATCAACGTTGCGGCGCCCGATGCGGACGCCGCTTTGCGCTCCAACCGCCTCGCCCGCAGCGGCAACGGCGCCATCGCCGTCACTGTCGGCACCACGCTGATGCCGCTCAACTGGCTCGAGATCACCGGCGAAGGTCCCTTCCAGCTGGTGCTTACCCTCTACGACATGCCCGCCTTCGCCGGGGTTTCCGGGCCGGCTGACATGCCGACGATCACCACGGAGCGGTGCCGATGATCCGCGTGCTGCTTTGGCTGATTGCCGGTGTCGTCCTCGGCGGCATCATCCACATCGTGGTCATCCTCACTTTGCCCAGCCTCGCCGAGGAAACCCTGTGGACGCGCCTCGATACCATCGACACCTCGGGCGGGATGGCGGTCCTCGCGCCGATTGAGGCCGGTCAGCCTAACCCGCTCGGCCTCGATCCGGAGTTGAGCTATGGCGTCTGCCGCATCGACCTGCGAAGCGGTCCCGCCTATCTGCGGGGCCAACTCCCCGATGCCTTCTGGTCCGTGGCCCTGATCAACCCGGCCGGCATCGTCACCTACTCGACCACCAATCGCGACGGCATCGGGCGCACCCTCGATCTCGGCATCTTCAACGCTGCCCAGACGCGGCAACTCGCCCAGCAGCAGCTTGATGTTGCCGAGGGCGTGCTCGTTGTCGAATCCACGTCCGACGACCTCTATGCCGTGCTGCGCCTCGCCCCGCCGCACGAAGCCGTCCGGACCCGCTTCGAGCAAGCCTTGGCCGGTGTCCGGTGCGAGAACCAGACCTAGGCGATGAGGCCGAGCAGCGCACCGATGCCGGCAAGCGCTGCCACCACCACCCAGGGCGACGCGCGGAACACCGTCAGCGCCACGAACCCGCCGGCGGCAAGAGCCATGTCGAGTGGGGACAACACTGCGCTGGTCCAGACCGGATGGTAGAGCGCCGCCCCTAGTACGCCGACCACGGCGGCGTTGGCGCCTGCCATCGCCGCGCGAGCCATTGGCCTTGCCCGCAAAACGGCCCAGAACGGCAGGGCCGCCACCACGAGCAGCAAGCCCGGCAGGAACACCGCCACCAGCGCTATCCCCGCTCCGGCGATGCCGTTCGGCGCTGGGCCGCCTGCGGCACCGAGGTAGGCCGCAAAGGTGAACAGCGGCCCCGGCACTGCCTGTGCCGCCCCATAGCCGGCCAGGAAAGTGTCGGCACTCAGCCAGCCGCGCGCCACTGTCTCCGCCTCCAGCAGTGGCAACACCACGTGCCCGCCGCCGAACACCAGCGCCCCTGCCCTATAGAAGCTGTCAGCAAGGGCCAGCGCGTGATTGCCGCTCGCCGCAGCCAACAGCGGCAACCCGAGCAGAAACCCTAAAAACACGGCAAAAGCGATCGCGCCCAGTCGTCGGCGGACCTGCGCCGGCATAGCCGCTCCAGCGGTTTCTGCCGCCCCGCGGCACCACCACAATCCCAGAAGGCTGCCGGCCACGATCGCGCCCACCTGCCCAGCCCAGGTGGGCAGCAACACCACGGCGAACAGCGCCAGCAGGGCGATCGCTGCCCTTGGGCGGTCCGGCGTCAGCGTGCGCGCCATGCCCCAGACCGCTTGCGCCACCACGGCGACGGCCACCAGCTTCAAGCCGTGCAAGGCTCCGGCGGCCGCCGGTCCGTCCAGGCTCGCTGCTCCAGCTGCAAACAGCACCATCAACACTGCCGATGGCAAGGTGAATGCCGTCCACGCCGCCAGCCCGCCCAGCGCGCCAGCGCGCATCAGACCCAATGCGAATCCCGTCTGGCTGGACGCGGGCCCGGGCAGGAACTGGCACAACGCCACCAGGTCGGCATACGCCTGATCGTCCAGCCATCGCCGGCGTGTCACCAGCTCGTCGCGGAAATAGCCAAGGTGAGCTATGGGGCCACCGAAAGAGGTCAGCCCGAGCTTGAGAAAGGCCAGGAACACCTCACCGGCGCTGCCTTTTGTGCCGGTACGGCCGTCCTCGCCCATGTTGCTCCCTTGCGGCTGCTACTTGGGCAGCACCACTTCGGTGTCGCCGCTATGCTGATAGCGTGACGGTATCACGACACCGCCAGTACCGGGGCGATGCCCGCCGCCCTGCACACAGAACTCGCCCCGCTGGGCGCGAACCACGTCCACCCGCAAACGCCGAAGCGCGTCGTCCACGGCGATGGACTGCTCGTGCGGGGTTTCCACGAGCAGGTTGTCCAGCGCGTAGTCATAGCTATCGTAGCGGTAGGTAAGCGCCCGCACGAACCAGGCAACGAAGGCGTCGTTCTCGTATTTACGCGCGGCGACGTTCGCTGCCGCGTCTGGTGCCAAATTGCCCAACCCGCTCAGCGCAACAGCACGCTGTCGGTCGATCTCCTGCACCGCGCAGATCGCGGCAAAGGTCGCGGGCACGGTGTCGAGATCGGCAACGATATGGCGACCGACGGTGGAATAGCGCGTCGGCGACGAATTGTAGGCCGTGCGGCTCAGCCAGGCATAATAGCGGTCCGTCCTGAACTGCAGGTCGCGACCCGGCGCTGCGATGCGGGTGCGCTGCAGTTCGGCTTGCGAGTCGTACACCCAGTCCTTGGCATGCGCGGCCACCAGAAAACGCCAGACGCGGTCATGCATCAGCCGTTCCTGGTCGGTCTGGTTGAAGCGCGACACCGGTTCGCCCCGCTCGGCAGCGCGGACGCGACCGTTTGCCGGCATAGCGACGTCGTGCGTCCAGCTCGGCGCGGCGCGGCCGAAATCACCCACCGGCCGCGCCGTGCAGGCGGCCAGGCTGAGGGTCAGCAGGGCGATGGCAGCAAGACGCAAAGGCAAGGTGCGACTAGACGCGCTTGCGCTTGCCGCGGGACGGATCGGCATTCGTGGTCGGCGGCTGCGGCGGCGTCCCGCGTTCATAACGCACCCCGGTAAAAATCAGGATCTTGGCGTTGCCCGCCGGTCTCTCTTCGGCGGGAGCGGTTCTGGGCCGCTGC
>JAEZFJ010000056.1 GCA_023437755.1 Pseudomonadota bacterium | reverse complement strand
ACGACGTGAAGACCGATCTTGGTGGGTTCTTCCGGCGGCTGGTGCCCGAGGGCATGGACTGGCTGGTGCATACCAACGAAGGGCCGGACGACATGCCCGCCCATATCAAGGCGGCGCTGACGCAGACGTCCATCGCGATTCCCGTAGCCGAGGGCCGGCCAGTGTTCGGCACCTGGCAGGGCATCTACCTGTTCGAGCACCGCCATCGCCCGCACCGGCGCGAGGTGGTGCTGCACCTGATCGGAGAAGAATGATGGAGTGGAGCGAGATCGTCGCCTACTGGCCGTTCGTGCTGGGGCTGATGGCCACGGGGGTGGCATCCGGCATCGCCGCGGGGCTGCTCGGCATCGGTGGCGGGGCGATCATCGTGCCGGCGCTCAGCAATGCCCTCCTGCTGCTCGGCTATGACACCGAGGTGGTGCAGCACGTGGCGGTGGGCACGTCGCTCGCCATCATCATCCCCACCGGCATCATGAGCGCCCGCTCGCATCACAAGCGCGGGGCCGTCGACATGACCGTGTTCAAGCTGTGGGTGCCGTTCATCGTGGCGGGCACATTCATCGGCGGGCTGATGGCCGGCTGGTACTCAGGCGATGTCCTGCGCATCGTGTTCGCGGTGATGGCCTTCGTGATCGCCCTCAACATCGTGACGGGGCTGCAGACCAAGGTAATGGGGCACCTCCACGGGTCGGGGCTGACGCACCGCATCTCGGCCCTCGTGGTGGGCTACATCTCGTCGCTGATGGGTATCGGCGGCGGTTCGCTGACGGTACCGACGCTGGTGGCGTTCGGATCGAGCATGCACACGGCGGTGGGCACCTCGGCAGCGATCGGCGTTGCCATTGCGCTCTCGGGGACGCTGGGGTTCGTGATTTCCGGCTGGGGTGAGACCGGGCTGCCGCCGCTGAGCCTGGGCTATGTCAACCTGATGGCGCTGGTGCTGGTGGGCGTGCTGGCGGCGGTGTTCGCGCCGGTGGGAGCGGCCCTGGCGCACCGGCTGGACCAGAAGACGCTGAAATATGTGTTCGCCGCCTTCCTGGTGGCAGTCGGGCTGAACATGCTGTCGAAGGTCATGGCCGGCTAGGGATCAAAGAGCACGGAGGGGACGGGTGACTACGGTTATGGTCCGCCCCCACCGCCAAGCCCCCTCAAGGGAGGGGAACCGGGATCAGTCGTTGCCGAGATCCCACTCGACATCGACAGTGATGGCAAAGGTCAGTTCGCCCGCTTCGACCGGAACGGGAGCGCTGGCGGCTTCGGCGCGTGCGTACATGGCGTAGGGCTGCGGCGCGTCGAAGCTCTGGGATTCACGAATGGATTCGAGATCGCCGAGGGTCGTGCCGGCAGTCTCGGCGTAGAGCTCGGCCTTGGCTCGGGCGTCGGCGAAAGCCTTCTTGCGTGCCTCGTTGAGGAGTCCGGATGGGTCCGCCACCGAGAAGGTGACGCCGTTGACGGTGTTGGCGCCGACGGTGACCGAGCGGTCGAGAATGGTGCCGAGCTCTTTGAGATCGCGCACGATCACGGTGACGGTGTTGGACACCTGGTAGCCGTTGATCTTGGGAGGCTGCGAGTAGCCATTGCTGTCGCGGGCGTCGGAATAGACGTAGTTCGGGTTGACCGAGAAGCCGGTGGTCTGGATGTCGCGGGCTGCGATTCCGGCGGCCTTGAGTTCGTCCAGCAGCTCGGTCATGGCTGCGGTGTTGGCATCGAGCGCTTCGCGCGCGGTGGCGCCCTGTGAGGTTACGCCCGAGTTGATCATCGCCATGTCCGGCGCAGCCTGCACTTCGCCGCGTCCGGCAATGGAAATGGTGCCAGCCCAAGCGGGCAGGGTGGTGGCGAGAAGGGCGAGGGGGGCAAGGGCCAACAGACGACGCATTTGAGACACTCCTTGAGGTGCCGCGGAGAGTTCCACGGGCATCGTGTCACTATTGCGGCGCAAATGAACCGCAGTTGAACGGAGCTGTGGACAGCCGATCTGGGCCAAAAGTATGACTTATCGAGCTTGCGCCAGCAGGATCGGGGGGTTAGTCAGAAGGCCAAACCAGAAGAGGCGGCGATGAGCGGCAAGCATTATCCCCAGGGCGTGCTGATTGGGAGGGCACGTGTGCCCGGACGGACACACCCAGCATTGGTGACCGTGCGCGATGGTGTGCTGGTCGACATCACCGCCAAAGGGATGGCAACGGTCCGTGACGTGGCGGAGAGCGGGCACGCTGCCGAGCATGTGCGCTCGGCGCCGGGACGCGAGCTCGGCGATGCCGATGCGGTCCTGGCCAACTCGGTCGCGGGCAAGACCGACGCATCGCAGCCGAGCCTGCTATCACCCATCGACCTGCAGGCGATCAAGGCGTCGGGCGTGACCTTCGTGGTTTCGCTGCTGGAACGGGTGATCGAGGAGCAGGCGCGTGGCGACAAGGCGCGGGCGGACTCGCTGCGCGGAGAAATCCTCGGGCTGATCGGCACCGACCTGTCAGAACTGGTGCCCGGCTCGGATACGGCAGGCAAGGTCAAGGCGGCGCTGATAGAGCGCGGCGTGTGGAGCCAGTATCTCGAGGTGGGCATCGGGCCGGACGCGGAAATCTTCACCAAGGGCCAGCCGATGAGTTCGGTGGGCTATGGCGCAGAGGTGGGGCTCCACCCGGTGTCGAGCTGGAACAACCCGGAGCCGGAAGTGGCGCTGCTGGTGACCAGCACGGGCGAGATCATCGGCGCAACGCTGGGCAACGACGTGAACCTGCGTGACGTGGAGGGCCGTTCGGCGCTGCTGCTCGGCAAGGCGAAGGACAACAATGCGTCAGCGTCGCTCGGGCCGTTCGTGCGGCTGTTCGACGGCGACTTCACGCTGGACACGGTGAAGACCGCCGAGATCGCGCTCAAGGTCGAGGGCGAGGACGGCTTCGTGCTCGACGGGCACTCCAACATGGCGCAGATATCGCGCACCCCAGAGTCGCTGGTGGCAGCGACCGTCGGCAGCCATCACCAGTATCCGGATGGGCTGGTGCTTTATCTCGGCACCATGTTCGCACCCGTGAAGGATCGCGACGGTGCTGGCAAGGGTTTCACCCACAAGCTCGGCGACACGGTCTCCATCTCGAGCGAGGCGCTCGGCACGCTGGTGAACCGCGTCAACCTGTC
>JAEZFJ010000163.1 GCA_023437755.1 Pseudomonadota bacterium | reverse complement strand
AAGGCGGGGAGGGCGATATGGGCCGACATCACGCTCATTACGCCCTCGGCGATGGCGCGGCGGTAGAGCCGGCCATAGCTTTGTTCCCACTGCTCCAGGGGCAGCGGGTTCACGGTGGTGACGAGGTGCTGGTCGCGGTCGTCATGGCCTTCGCCGGGCCAGTGCTTCACCGTAGCGGCAACACCCTTGGTCTGAAACGCCCGAATCTGCGCCAGGGCGTGGCGCTCGATGCGGTCGACATCGCTGCCATAGGAGCGGGTGCCGACGATGGCGCTCTGCCAGGCGGCGTTGATGTCGATGACCGGGGTGAAGCTCCAGTTGAGCCCGACCGCCGTGGCCTCATCGGCCATGATGGTGGCGATTGCGGTGGTGGCCTCGACGTCGTCGACGGCTGCGAGCCCCAGTGGGTTCGGCACCTCGGTGCCGAAGGCGAGGCTCATGCGGCTGCCTTCGAGATCCGCGCTGACCAGCAGGGGCAGGGTGGTCGCCGCCGAAACCTGACGGGTCAGCTCGACCTCTTCGACGAGGTCGGTGCCATAGAAGCGGGTGATGCCGCCCGGCCGGAAGCTGCGGACCAGTTGCACCGTCGCCGCCGGGTCCCCGCGCGAGATCAGCACGAACAGCTGCGCCAGCTTGTCGCGCGGCGCAAGGGAATCGCGGGTGGTGTGGACCCACTGCATCGCCGCCTCGTCGAGGTTGAACGGCGCGGCGGCGAGATCGATGTGTTGCAAGGCTGCGGCCCTCCCGGTTTTTCTCCGCCATAGCAGAACCGGGGGGCAAAAACAGGGCTTGTCAGGCCGCGACCGTCTCCAGCCACTTGACCAGTTGCGCCCGCGACTGGCCGGCGCCGACCTTCAGGTCCACAGGCTGGCCGTTGCGGAACACGATAAGGGTCGGCATCGAGCGGACATTGTAGGCGACGGTCGTTGCCGGGTTGCTGTCGACGTCGAGCTTGACGATCTTCACACTGCTCTGGAGTTCGTCGGCCAGTGCATCGATGGTCGGCGACATGGCGACACAGGGCGGACACCACTCCGCCCAGAAATCCACCAGCACCGGCCGGTCGGACTGGAGCACTTCCGCGGTGAAATCGCTGTCGGTGACATGCTGGGCCATGTGAGTCTCTCCTGTTGGGGTGAGAGGCTACATCGTGTTGCGTGGGTGCGGAAAGGCACCAGATGTTGTGGATCAGGCCGGCATCGGAAAACATTGCCGCGGCCCACCGCACCCGGTCGTCCGTGGGGCCCCTCTCCACCCCGCAAACAAAAGCACCGCCGGATCGCTCCGGCGGTGCCAAATATTTCGGCCGCGAGAAGAGCTATGCGGCGTGGCCCTCGAGCCATTTGCTCAGCCCGGCCTTGGGGGTGCCGGCGCCGATCTTCATGTCGGCAGCTTCCCCACCCTTGAACAGGATCATGGTCGGGATGGAGCGGACGCCATACTGGGCGGTGATCGCGGGGTTCTCGTCGACGTTGAGCTTGACGATCTTCACCTTGCCGGCGAGTTCGGAACTCAGTTCCTCGAGCACGGGCGCGATCGCCCGGCAGGGCCCGCACCATTCCGCCCAGAAATCCACCAGCACGGGTTCCTTGCTGTTGAGTACTTCCTCGCCGAAGGTGGCGTCGGAAACCTGTTTGGTCATGTCGATTATTGCCTTTGATTGAAGCGGCGGGTCTTGTGTCCCCAAAGCTGGTGCGTGTCCAGCCAGAGGGCAAGACAGGTCACCGCATGGTGAAGCCCCGGCTTGCCGCCGCGAGAAGATCCGGCGGCAGATTCATCAGTGATTCCAGTTCAGTCCAGAGGATTGCCGCCGCAACCGGCTTCCCGGGGAAGAGCTGACCTGCAACCAACGCATATAATCCGAGCTGAGTTCGATAGTTCCCCGGCACCGCGCCCACATCCGCAGGCACCGACGCGTCGGACTTGTAGTCCACCACCAGCACACCCGAGTCGTCAACCACGAGCCGGTCGAAGCGCCCCGCCAGCCGCACCGGCTTGCCCTCGCGCTCGGCCTCGAGCAGGAACGGCACCTCGGCGCGACTGCCCGGCCCGAACAGCCGCCGGTGCGCCGGGTTCTCCAGAATGCGGATCGCCCGTTCGCCGATTGTGTGGTGATGCGCAGCGCTTTCCGGCACCAGGCTCATCAGCGCCCGCGGTATGACCTCGCGCCATTCGGCCGGGTCGAACCGCCCCAGATGCTGCAGCAGCGCATGGACGGCGATGCCTTCCTTGCGCGCCGTCTCGGCATCGCGCACCCGCTCCGCCGCCGTGTCGAGCGCACCCATCCGCCCACCGGCGCTTCCCTCTTTGCCCGTTGTCGAGGGCGTCACCATCGGCGCCCGCACCGGCTCCGGCACGGCATCGAGGCTCAACGGGTGTCGCTGCGCCGGCGGAGCCTCGGTCGGCCGGCTCACCGGCTGGGGCGGCGTCCGCTCCGCGGGGTAGACCAGCGCCATCTCGCCCCCCGTCTCGTTGGTCACCACCTCGCATTCCGGCCGCAGCGCCCGCTCCACCGCATCGTACCAGGTGCCGTCGAGCGAGCCGGTCTGGGTCAGCGCGCCTGTGATGTAGAGTTCGTCCTCGGCCCGGGTCATGCCGACATAGAGCTTGCGCCAGTATTCCTGCAGCAGCGCCGCTTCCACCATATCGCGCACCGCCTGGCTGTCGGCCACGTGCTGGGACCGGTTGGCGGCGTGGACCAGCAGCGGCCCCGGCGCGTTGGCCAAGAGGTAAACCGGCCGACTGGTCTGCCGCCCCTGCGGCTTGCTCGCCGCATCTGCCAGGATCACGATCGGCGCCTCGAGCCCCTTGGCCCCGTGCACCGTCATCACCCGGACGCCGCTGCCCGCCTCGGCCAGCTCGCGCTTGATCGACACCTGCGTCCGCCGCAACGCCGCGACGAACCCCTGCAGCGATGGCTGCTCGGTCTGCTCATGCGCCAGCGCCAGTTCGAGCAGTTCGGCGAACACATCGTCCACCTCCTCGCCCAGCCGCTGGTGGAAGCGTTTCAGCCCGCCCTCGGCATAGAGCACATGGCTCAGGAACTCGAACGGCCGCTCGAAATCGAGCTCGCCCCGCCACCGCCGGAGCCGCTGGTAGGCATCGGCGCAGGCCGGGAAGGCGCAGTCCCTGAGCGCACGCCACAGCGTCCCCTCGCGCCCCTGCGCCACCCGATAAAGATCGTCCTCGCTGACCTCGAACAGCGGCGAGCGCAGCAGCGCCGCCAGTTGCAGGTCGTCGGCCGGATTGAGCAGGACGTCGCACAGCGCCATGAGGTCGAGCACGGCGATATGCGTCGTCACCTCCAGCCGGTCGGCGCCGGGCGTCGGCAGCCCCTCGCGCCGCAGTGCTC
>JAEZFJ010000094.1 GCA_023437755.1 Pseudomonadota bacterium | reverse complement strand
TGGCGCTGGTCGTCGCCGACCGGCACGCCCGTCGCCTTGTAGAGCAGGATGTCAGCCGCCATCAGCGAGGGATAGGCGAACAGGCCGAGCGAGATCGCCTCCGAGTTCTCCCCGCCCGCTTCCGTCGCCTTGTCCTTGAACTGGGTCATGCGGGCCATCCAGCCCATGCGCGCAACACAGTTGAACACCCAGGCGAGTTCGGCGTGCTGGACCACCTGCGACTGGTTGAAGACGATGGAGCGCTTGGGATCGACACCGGCAGCGATAAAGGCCGCAGCCACTTCGCGCGTGGCGCGACGAAGGTCGTCAGGCTCCTGACGCACCGTGATCGCGTGCATGTCGACCACGCAGTAGATCGTCTCATGGGTCTCCTGCAGCGGCACGAAGCGGCGGATCGCGCCAAGATAGTTGCCGAGATGGAGATCGCCCGAGGGCTGGATTCCCGAAAACACGCGGGGAGTAAACGTCATGCTCTGAAGTCTCGCTGCTGTGCCGCCTGTTTATCGTCCCGCGCGGCAAACGTCACCCCCGCCGTAGCCGCCGGAGCAGCAGGCCGAGCCGCTGGGCGCCGCTGACGTGCACCAGGGTGAAGTAGGTGACGACACCGAATGCGATCAGGACAGCGAGGACCAGTCCCTGGTGCCAGAGGGCGACACCGGGCGCCAGATGCGGCGCCCCGCGCTGCGATAGGAGATAGAGGGCCCCGCCCATCAGGGCGCTCGACAGAATGATCAGCGCGTGGCGCCGCCCGGCATCGAACGAGACGCGGAACTGGCCCCGCAACGCCAGCACGGCGCCGAGCAATATGGCATTGATCCAGGCGGAGGCTGCGGTGGCAATGGCGATACCGACATGGAGCAGGCTCGGGAACAGCCAGAGCGAGAGGGCAATGTTCGCAACCACCGACACGGCTGCGAAGATGGTGGGGGTGACGGTGTCCTCGCGAGCAAAATAGCCCGGCTGCAGGACGCGGATCAGCACATAGGCGGGCAGGCCGGCGGAGAAGGCGATCAGCGCTTCTGCCGTTGCCCTGGTGGCGGCCGGATCGAAGGCGCCGCGCTCGAACAGGACGCGCACGATCGGCTCGGCCATGGCGATCAGGGCTGCCGCTGCCGGCAGCGACAGCAGCATGGCTATGACGAGCGACTGGTCCTGCGTCTGCTCCGCTTCGGCCAGGCGCCCCCCCTTGAGGTGACGGCTGAGTTCGGGCAGCAGCCCCGTGCCGATGGCGATGCCGATGATACCGAGCGGCAACTGGTAGAGCCGGTCGGCATAGGACAGGACCGAAATGGCATTATCGGCGCCCGAGGCGATGATGGTACCGACGAAGATGTTGATCTGGGTGATGCCACCGGTGAGGATGGCGGGAATGGCGAGCGCCCAGAAGCGGCGCACTTCCGGATCGGGCCGCGGCAGACGGAAGCGCGGGCGGAAGCCGGCGCGCTCGATCGCAACCCAGACCAGCACCAGTTGCGCGACGCCGCCCGCCATGGTGGCAATGGCCACCCAGACCGTCGCCGTTTCGGGCGCCTGAACCCACCAGATGGCGAGCGGCACCAGCGCGGCGATGTTGACGATGTTGAGCAGCACCGGCGCGAAGGCGGCGGCAAAGAACTTGCCGAGCGAGTTCAGCATCGCCCCATAAGCCGCCATCAGCGACATGCAGGCGAGATAGGGGAACATGATCCGGGTCAGCAGCACGGTCAGCTCGAGCTTGGCCGGGTCGTCGGCGAAGCCTGGCACGAACAACACCATGATCTGCGGCATGAAGATTTCCGCAAGGATGGTGACCACCACCAGCATGGCCACGAGCCATGCCATGATGCGCGAGGCGAGATCGCGCGCGGCGGCGTCGCCCTGCTGCTCGAGGGCGCCCGAGAACATCGGCACGAAGGCGGTGTTGAAGGCGCCTTCGGCAAACAGGCGCCTGAATAGATTGGGGAAGCGGAAGGCGGCAAAGAACGCGTCGGCCGCCGGGCCGGTGCCGAGCACTGCTGCCATCAAGGCATCGCGCACGAAGCCGAAGACGCGCGAGACCAGGGTCAGCCCGCCCACCGAGAGGAAGGTGCGGTAGAGGCTCATGGGGCAGCGGCCCTAGCCATTCACCACCTTGGGTTCGGCGGCCTTGCGCGGCTCGAACACGGCCATCAGGGCGTCGTGGATCTTTCGCTGGCGCGGCTTGGACATGATCTTCTGGCCGGTGAGGTCGGTGACGTAGAAGACGTCCACCGCCTTCTCGCCATAGGTGCCGATATGGGCGGAACCGATGGTGAGGCTGAGATCGGAAATGGCGTGGGTCAGGGCATAGAGCAGGCCCATGCGATCGAGGCCGGAGACTTCAATGACGGTGAACTTCTCGGACAGCGCATTGGAGACCGACACCTGAGCCGGCAGGGCAAAGGGCTTGAGGCGCTTGTTGTGGCGCGACTCCTTGCCGAGGTCGATCAGGATCTGCCGCTTGCCCTGCAGGAGCTGACGCACGGTCTCGATGATGCGAGTGGCGCGGACCTTCTCGTCCTCGTCCGAGGTGAAGCTGCGGCGCAGGCGGAAGGTGTCGAGGGCGCGCCCGTCACGGGTCGAGAAAATTTGCGCGCCGATGATGGAGGCGTCCTGCATGGTGCAGGCACTGGCGATCAGCGACAACAGTCGCGGGTGGTCGGGCATATAGAAGCTGACCTCGGTGATGCCCTCGAAGGATTTCACCCGGATCGAGCCGGCAAAAGGCTCTCCCGCGCGGTCGGCATTGCGGATCATCTTCGCATGCTCGACCTGCAGTTCCGGCTCGGCCCGCAGCCAGTAGTGATCGTAGTGGCGACCGATATAGGTGCCGACCTCGTCGGCCGGCCAATCCGCCAGCGCGCCCGTCAGATGCTCGCGGGCAGCGCGGGTGCGATCGGACTGGGTGACCTGCGAATGGCCGCCCGACAGGAGCGGCTCGGTGGCGTAGTAGAGGGCGCGCAGGAGCGAGCCCTTCCAGCCGGACCAGACGCCGGGACCGACTGCGCGGATATCACAGGCCGTCAGGATCATCAGCAGCGCCAGGCGCTGCGGAGACTGCACCACGTCGGCGAACGCCTTGGCGGTCTCAGGATCCTGGATATCGCGCGCCTGGGCGATCTCGCTCATCAACAGGTGATATTCGATCAGCCAGGCGACGGTGTCGGTTTCTGCGGGGGTCAGGCCGAAGCGGGGGCAGAGGCGGCGGGCAATACGGGCGCCGGCGACCGAGTGGTCCTCCGGGCGACCCTTGGCGATGTCGTGGAGAAACAGAGCCACATACAGCAGCCGGGTGTCGTTGAGCTGCGGCAGCAGTTCGTGCGTCAGCGGCAGTTCCTTGCGCATGCCGCCATTGGCAATGTCCGCCATCACGCCGACGGCCCGGATGAGGTGCTCGTCCACCGTGTAGTGGTGGTACATGTTGAACTGCATGTGCGCGAAGATCTTGCCGAAATCGGGCACGAACCGGCCGAGCACGCCGCTCTCGTTCATCGCGCGCAGGATGCGCTCGACATAGAGCGGGCTCGTCAGCACCGTCAGGAAGCACTCGTTGGCCTGGCGGTCGTGGCGCAGCCTGTTGTCGACCAGGCGCAGCGACCGGCGGATGGCCTGGATCGCATCGGGGTGGAACAGCAGTTCCTCGCGTCCCGCCACCATGAACATGCGGATGAGGTTGACCGGATTCTTCTGGAACACGTCCGGTTTGGCGATGTTGAGCCGGCCGGTGTCGACGACGAAATCCGTCTCGCCCTTGATCTTCGATCGTCCGGAGCGGAACGGCGCCAGCACCCGGCCGACGAGGTCCATGTCCTTGGCGTGGTTGAACTCGAGGCTCGCGCAGATGATGCGGGTGAGGTCGCCCACGTCCTTGGCGACGAGGAAGTAGCGCTTCATGAAGCGCTCCACCC
>JAEZFJ010000079.1 GCA_023437755.1 Pseudomonadota bacterium | reverse complement strand
AACCAGATCTGCAAGCCGAACTACTAGGTTTCACGCGCCGGGTTGAGCGGCGCGTCTCGAGAAGGAAGACAACGATGGCCGAACTGCTGCTGCGCAAGGCCGCCCAGCCGACCAAGGGCAAGACCTGGCCGAAGCCGGAAGGCGCCAAGCGCCTGCGCGAGTACCAGATCTACCGCTACGATCCGGACCGGAACGAGAATCCGCGGATCGACACCTATTTCATCGACCTCGACGATTGCGGGCCGATGATCCTCGACGGGCTGTTGTGGATCAAGAACAAGGTCGACCCGACGCTGACGCTGCGCCGCTCGTGCCGCGAGGGCATCTGCGGGTCCTGCTCGATGAACATCAAAGGGCTCAACACGCTGGCCTGTACCAAGGGCATGGACGACTCGACCGGCCCCATCAAGATCTATCCGCTGCCGCACATGCCGGTGGTGAAGGACCTGGTGCCGGACCTGACGACGTTCTATGCCCAGCACCGCGCCATCGAGCCGTGGCTCAAGACCACCTCGCCGACCCCGGACAAGGAATGGACGCAGTCGATCGAGAGCCGCGCCAAGCTCGACGGGCTGTATGAATGCATCCTGTGCGCCTGCTGCTCGACCTCGTGCCCGAGCTATTGGTGGAACGGGGAGAAGTACCTCGGCCCGGCGGCGCTGCTGCAGGCCTATCGCTGGCTGATCGATTCGCGCGACGAGACCACGCAGGAGCGGCTCGACAACCTCGAGGATCCGTTCAAGCTCTACCGCTGCCACACGATCATGAACTGCGCCAAGGTGTGCCCGAAGGGGCTGAACCCGGCCAAGGCGATCGCCGAAATCAAGAAGATGATGGTGGAGCGCCGCGTCGCCGCATAGGCTTAGCGGAGGCTGACATGCAAACGGCGGGACCCTGGTCCCGCCGTTCTGTTTTGGGCACCCGGCTCAAGGCCGGGGTGACACCGAGGGTGCGAAGGGCTCAGGGCGTTCGCCCGGCCGATACCTCCTCAACCAGCATGATCGTGCCGGCCTTGTAGGCGGCTTCGCAGTCGGCGGCGTCATGTTCGATGTCCGCCTCGTAGAGCACCGAAGCGGTGCCGGGGCCTACAAAGCGCGGGTCGTCGCAGAGCTGGTCGTTGGCGTAGCTCGAGCTGTTGTCGCCGAAGGCAATGCCCGCGGTGTCATAGGGCGCCGCTGTGGCGTATTCCGGGGTGTAGACCGGGATGATGCTGACCTCGCCCGCCTGCTGCAGGGTACGGCAGTCGGTGGCGTCGCCGTACTCGTCCTCGTCGAGCAGCTTCTTGGCTGTGCCGGGACCGGTGAAGCGCGGGTCGTCGCACTCGCCATCATTGGCCCATTCGGACCAATCGGAGCCGTAGTCGAAGGTCGCGACGGCGGGGGCGCCTTCTTCACCGATATAGGTGGCCTTGCCTTGCTCCACGGCGGTGCGACAGTCGGTGGCGTCGCGCCCGATGTTCTCGGTCAGCGGGCTCGTGGCGACGGCCTCACCCGAGAAGCGGGGATCATCGCACTCCTCGTCATTGGCCCATTCGGAGCTGTCGTTGCCGTAGTCGATGGCCGGTGTAGCCGCTCCCGTGTCGGCCGCAGTGCCGGCTCCGATGGCACCCTTGAAGGTGAGGCCCTTCTGGAACAGGGTGCGGCAGTCGGTGGCGTCCTTGCCGATGTCGGCATCCTCGAGTTCGGCAGCCATGCCAGGGCCGGAGAAGCGCGGGTCGTCGCACTCACCATCATTGGCCCACTCGGAGGTGTCGTCGCCGAAGTCGATGGCGGTCTCGTCGCCAACGAAGCTCAGCGTGCCGGCCTGGACGCCGGCGCGGCAGTCGGTGGCATCCTTGCCGATATCGGCCGCGTCGAGTTCGGCGGCCATGGCCGAGCCGGTGAAACGGGCGTCGTCACATTCCTCGTCGAAAGCCCACTCGGAGGTGTCGTCACCATAGGCAATATCGGCCGCGGCTTGTGTTTCGCCGACATAGGTGATGCTGCCCTCTTCGAGCAGCGTGCGGCAGTCGGTGGCGTCCTTGCCGATGTCGGCGGCTTCGAGTTCGGCGGCCATGCCGGCCCCGGAGAAGCGCGGATCATCGCATTCCTCGTCATGCGCCCAGGCGGATGTATCGTCACCGAAGTCGACATCAGCGGTGGCGGTCTCGACCTCACCGGTGAAGGTGAGGCTGCCTGCCTCGTAGAGGGTCCGGCAGTCGGTGGCGTCCTTGCCGATGTCGGCATCCTCGAGTTCGGCGGCCATGCCGGTGCCGGAGAAGCGCGGGTCGTCGCACTCCTCGTCCTTGGCCCAGGCGGAACTGTCGTCGCCGAAGTCGATGGCGGGAGCGCTGGTGGCGGTCGCGGTCTCCGTGCCGCCTTCGATCAGCGTGATGGTGCCGGCCTCGAACGCTGCCTGGCAGTCAGCGGCGTCATGGCCTTCGTTGTCGTCCCA
The DNA here is from genome assembly GCA_023437755.1 of Pseudomonadota bacterium. Lineage (GTDB taxonomy): Bacteria > Pseudomonadota > Alphaproteobacteria > Rhizobiales > Devosiaceae > Devosia. The sequence goes on along the minus strand of JAEZFJ010000079.1, from coordinate 1,277 downwards.
GGTCTCGGCGGCCATGCCGGTGCCGGTAAAGCGGGGATCGTCGCATTCGTCGTCGTTGGCCCATTCGGAGGTGTTGTCGCCGAAGTCGACGCCGGCCGAGGTGGTCGCCGTTGCCGCGACCGGCGGCGGGTTCTTCTTGTCGATCCTATCCTGCGCCAAGGCTGGCGACAGGCCGACGGACAGCAAAATGCCCAGTATTGCCCCTGCCAGCACGTTTGTTCTGGTGATCATCACTGATCCCTCCCAATGAAACACCACGCCGCGGCGCGTACCTTACAGTGGCTTGGCGGCGGCCAAAAGCCATTCACTGCTGCCGCAGGATCTGCCGCTCGGCACGCGTGAAAAGAAAAGAGCCGAGCAGGACCAGGGCGGCGCCGAGGGCATCGAAGCCGCTGAAGGGTTCACCGAGGATGGCAACGGCAAAGGCAATGGTGACAACCGGCCCGATGGCGGCGGTGGACGAGGTGGCGCGGGCGCCGATCCGAGACATGCCGGCATTCAGCAGGAGGCTCGGCAGCACTGTGCCGAAAATGCCGAGCGCCAGCCCCAGTCCCCACACTTCCAGTGGCAACGTCGCATATGCGGCAGGACCTTCCACCACCACGCCCTGGGCAATGGCGCAAACGGCTGCTGTGGACATGGCGATGCAGGTGAAGGCCGTCGAGCCGAGGCCGCGGCTCATCTGCCGCCGCGCCAGGTGCTGGTAGAGGGCAAAGGTGATGGCCGAGCCCAGCACGAGGAGGGTGCCGATGATCAGCCCTTCCGGCGCCACGAACAGGTTCCACCCGAAGATCACCAGCAGCCCGGCATAGGACATCAGCATCGGCGGCACGACGCGCCAGACCAGCCTTTCGCCGAAGAACCAGGCGCCGAACAGCACGACGAAAAAAGGGTAGGTGAACAGCACCAACCGCTCGTACTGCGCCGAGACGAAGTTGAGCCCGAGGAAATCGAGATAGCTCGAGACGTAGTAGCCGAGAATGCCGACCGCCATGGTGACGAGCACGAGCCGCAGCGACAGGCGACCCATCAGCTCGGGGCTGCGCCTGAACAGGCTCACAAGGATAACCAGATAGACCGGCAGTGCCACCAGCATGCGCAGGCTGAGCAGCATTTCGGTCGAGACGCCATACCCATAGGCGAGCTTGATGAAGATGCCCTTGGTGGAAAACAGCACCGATCCGGCGATGGCAAGGCCGTACCCGAAGGCGTCGAAGCTCTGCGGGTCTCTCGCTGTGGCGGCGGTGGACATCGGCAAGGTCTCTGTGCTGTTGCCC
>JAEZFJ010000039.1 GCA_023437755.1 Pseudomonadota bacterium | reverse complement strand
GCTTGGGAGTCATCGCGCCGCCCTCGGCGGCCAGGGCGAACAGCACCGGCATATAGGCCGGCATAAGTCCATGCGGCGCCAATTGCCGCTCCATCTCGCGCGCGAACAGCCGGGCGCACCAGTTGGTCAGGTAGCCGGCAGACTGGTGGCGGTCGAGAACCATTGCTTAGCGTGCTCAGTACATGTATAGTGTGCTAAGCATAGGCTGCTGGCCGGCCACTGTCACGGGGAGAAGCGGAATGTCGCTCAAGAGTTCACCGCAGCGCTATGGCCGGGTTCCGGTCGCAATCCACTGGCTGTCGGCGCTGGCCGTCATCATCATGCTGGCCACCGGGCTGACCATGGACAGCATGGGCGAGGCCGAGCCGGGCGGTATCCTCGTCGTGCATGTGCTGGTGGGTGCGACGCTGGCGCTGCTCACCATTTTGCGCATTGTCTGGTGGCTGGCGATCGACCGGCAGCCCGAGGCGCCGGCTGGCCTGGGGGCGGTCCACCGCTGGAGCGCCCGCATCGTCCATCTCGGGCTCTACCTGACGCTGGTGGTGACGCTGGCTTCCGGCATCGCCACGGTGATACTCACCGGGGCCGGGCCGGCGATCTTCGGGGGCGGCGCGTTGCCGAACTTCGAAGCCGCGCCGCCGTTTTTCGCCCATACCATTGTCAGCCGGCTGCTGCTGGTCCTCGCCGTTGGCCACATCGCCGCGGCCCTGTGGCACCAGTTCATTCGCCGCGATCGACTGCTGGCGCGGATGAGCTGAGTGCCAGCTGCTCAAAGGCCGACGGCTGTGGCGGGTCCGCGAGAGCGGCCGCGATCGCCGCCGCGCAGGCCTGGGGTGTCTGCCGGCTGGTGTCGACCTCGAGATCATAGAGGCCGGGCTGGTGCACCGCCTCCTGCCACCGGCCGACCGGCTCGGGTACGCCTGGACCATGGGCGTAGAAACCGCCCTGCGGATCGGCATTGCGCCGGCGCATGATCTCGTCGAGCGGACAGCGGACGCCGACGAACAGCACCGGTAATCCGCTCATGCGGCGGGCCGATGCTTCGAGAATACCGAGAGGGCGCGAGTAGAAGTCGTGGTGCCCGAGATCGGCGACGACGTCGAAGCCGGCTTGGGCGTGGGCGGCAATGCTGTCGTAGAGAGCGGCGTAGAGCGCCACCACCGCCGGTTCGAGCTCGGGTCGCTCGCCCCCGGGGCGAAGACCAATGCCCGGCATCAGATCCGGCGGCAGGGTGCGGTTCTGCCAATCGACGCCGAGATTGAGCCAGCGGCCCGGCACGGCCCTCTGCACCGCGGCGGCAATGGACGATTTGCCGGAGCGTGGCGCACCATTGAGCACCACGATACGGCCCGTCATGGTCAGCCCTGAGACTTGTAGCGCTCGATCGAGTCGAGGATCACCTTCTGGGCGTCGGCAAGGTTGCCGATCCGGTCGATCCTGGCCCACTTGCCGGGCTCGAGATCCTTGTAGTGGGTGAAGAAGTGCTTCACGCGCTCGAGCTGGATTTCCGGCAGGTCGCCGATGTCGGCAATGTTGTCGTACATGCGTGTAAGCTTGGACACCGGCACGGCGATGATCTTTTCGTCCTGGCCACCATCGTCTTCCATGAACAGGACGCCGACGGGGCGGGAGCGGACCACGGCACCGGGCACCAGCGGGCGCGAATTCATGACGATGACGTCGAGCGGATCGCCGTCGCCGCACAGGGTGTGCGGAACAAAGCCGTAGTTCCCGGGGTAGCGCATCGGGGTATAAAGGAAGCGATCGACAAACAGCGCGCCGGAGGCCTTGTCGATCTCGTACTTGATCGGTTCACCACCCAGCGGCACCTCGATAATGACGTTGAGGTCGTCGGGCGGGTTCTTGCCGGGCGGGAGGGCGTCAATGTTCATGGGTCGTTCAGCTTCGTTCATCGAAGGGGAAGGAGTGGCCCCGCTTCTGCCCATATGAGGCTGCAAAAGCAAGCCATATCGGCGCCTGACCGCCCATGCACATCTGGAGGAGATTCCGTGCGTTTTGCTCTCATTGCCGCCGCTGCCGGCCTGCTGTCACCCCTGCCTGCGCTGGCGCAGTCGGAGTTCACCAGCGCCTATACCGACCTCGATCTCGACCAGTGCCTGGTGCTCGACGCCGACGATTTCGGCGCCAGCTGGGCCTGCCCGGGCTACAAGGGTTTTCCGCTGATGGTGCGCGAGGGCGACCTCCGCTTCTCGCTCGCCTATGGCTTCGAGGCCGAGAGCAACAGCCAGCATGGCGCCCAGACCCTGCCGGCGTTCAACCGGCTGGGCGAAAAGCTCGAATGGCGCCTGTCCAACGCCTCGGGTCGCTGGATGCCGGTCGCCACCATCGTGCGCTACCACACCGCCGATCCTGCAACCGGCGAGGACAAGGGGCAGGTGCTGGTGGTGTCGCAGATCGCCGAGGGCAATTCCTGCCACATCGCCTATGTCGATGCGCTCGCCAATGAGGGAGCCAACGAGCTGGCTCGCGAGGCTGCCGATGAAGCCGGCGATTTCGATTGCGCCAACGATACACCCGAGGTGATCGGGGACTTCGAGGCCTATTAGAGGGCGGGATCCTCGGTCTTTTCGCCGCGGATCTGGTTGCGCAGCACGGTGCGGTCGCGGCTGGAGACGCCGATCAGCTCGGCGATGCGCCAGACCATGTTGTCCTCGAGCTCGTGGTTCTTGCGATCCGCAAACACCACCGTCCACATCATGCGGATGATCTCGATGCGGTCTTCCATCTCGAGGCGGGTGATGCCGGAGGTGAAGCGGTAGAAATCGACCGCCTCGGCATCGCGCCGGGCAGCCTCACGCACCAGCTTCTCCACCGTCGATTCGTCGAGACCATAGTGATCCATCAGCGCGCCCTTGATGGTCTCGCGCTCGGCATCGGTCATGGTGCCGTCGACGGCGGCAAGATGCACCAGCAGCGCCGCTACCGCGAGCCGGGGATCGTGGAGGTCGACCGCCGCCTCGGGTTTGCCGAACAGACGGGAGATGGCCTCGAACATGGCGGTGGGCCTTTCTTCGGGGGAAACGGGGCGGGCGAATGGTGCATGAGCCGGTTTCAGTACTTCCGGCACCCGGTGAGAGTTAGCGATCCGGCAGATTCTCTCAATGGCAAAGCCCCGATTTCACGTGGGTTTGAGCGGTCCTGATGCGAGGTCGCCACACCGGCTGACAGGACGGAGCGGCAAAAAGGAACTCGACTCTGTGGGGATTCGGAGTCACGATGTTCCTGTTTTGTTCACAGAGGTGGTGCCATGGGCTCCACGGATCGTCAACAGCGCCA
>JAEZFJ010000026.1 GCA_023437755.1 Pseudomonadota bacterium | reverse complement strand
AGTGTGGATCAGCCGTGCCCGCATGAAGTGCTGGCGCGCTGTGTTCGCCGGTGTGGGTGCTGCCAGCGGTAGCCGCCACGTTTCCGGTTCCCGGTGTCCGAGCCAGCGCCGCAGGGCAGGGCGGATGAACACCAGCGCCGTCACCATCGCCGACACGGGATTGCCCGGCAGCCCGAAGACAAGCGTCTTGCCAAGCGTGCCGAACATCAGCGGCTTGCCCGGCCGCATGTTGATCCGCCAGAAGTCGAGAGTGACGCCAAGCTCCTTCAGCACCTCCTGCACCAGATCGTGCTCGCCGACGCTGGCCCCGCCGGTGGTAACCAGCACGTCCGGTTCTTCGGCAAAGATGGCGGCGAGCCGCGCCCGCAATTGCTCTCGGTCATCAACGGCGATGCCATGGTCCACGACCCGTTCGGCATAGGGGGAGAGCAGCGGCAGCAAACCGGCGCTGTTGGAGGCGACGATCTGGTCCGCTCCGAGCGGGCTGCCGGGGGACACCAGTTCGTCCCCGGTTGCCAGCAGCGCCACCAGAGGCCGGCGCGCGACCGTCACCGTTCCCGCGTTTGCCGTAGCCGCAACCGTCAATTGCAGCGGCCCGAGCAGCGTGCCGGGCTTGAGCAGTTCTTCACCCGCAAAGAAGTCATTCCCCCGAAGGCGGACGCTGTGACCCTGCCGTACGTCACCGGTGAAACGGACCAGGTCACCCTCGCGAACGGCCTCTTCCTGCATGATCACCGTGTCGGCGCCAGGCGGCAGCGGTGCCCCAGTGAAGATGCGCACAGTGTCGCCAGGTCCTAGAGCCCCTTCGTAACGGGCACCCGCCTGCGAGACCCCGATAACACGCAATGCGCCACCTGCGGTATCGGCAGCCCTGAAGGCGTATCCGTCCATTGCCGAAGCGTCGAAAGGCGGCTGGTCGTGGCCCGCAGCCACCGGTGCAGCCAGCACCCGTCCGGCCGCCGCCGCAAGGGGCACTACTTCGGGCGCAACCGGAGGCACCCGCGCCAGAATGGCCGCAATTGCCTCATCGACCGGCTTCAGGCTCATGGCGTCCGCACGTAGTCACCCGACTTGCCGCCGGATTTCTCCACCAGCCGAAGGTCGGTGATGGTCATGCTGCGGTCCATGGCCTTGCCCATGTCATAGAGCGTCAGCGCCGCCATGCTCGCTGCGGTCAGCGCCTCCATCTCCACCCCAGTCTGCCCTGTGGTTTCCGCCGCGGCGACCACGTGCAAGCCATTGCCATCTGCCAGGCGATCGATGTCGATGGCGACCTTACTCAGCGCCAGTGGGTGGCAGAGCGGGATCAATTCCGAAGTCTTCTTTGCACCCATGATGCCGGCGATACGGGCGGTCGCCAGCGCATCACCCTTCTTGCCGCTGCCTTCATACAGGGCAGCAATCGTCTCTGGCGAGGCGAGCACCGTGGCTTCCGCTACTGCCCGGCGACGCGTAACGGCCTTGTCACCGATGTCGACCATGTGTGCCCGGCCCCGGTCGTCGAGATGGGTGAGGCCGCTTGCCATCAGGCTACCGTGACCGGCGCGCCCATCAGCAACGCCCGCGTCGCCGCCACTACATCCTGCTGTCGCATCAGGCTCTCGCCGACCAGGAAGGTACCGATGCCTGCATCACGCTCAAGCTTCACCAGATGCTGGTGGTCAACGATGCCGCTCTCGCTGACCAGCGTTCGTCCTTCGGGAACACCGACGGCAAGTCTGATCGAGGTGTCGAGTGTCGTCTCGAAGGTCCTGAGATTGCGGTTGTTGATGCCGATAAACTCGGCATCCAGTGCCAGCGCGCGGTCCAGTTCCAGTTGGTCGTGCACTTCCACCAGCGCATCCATGCCCCACTCCTCAGCGGCATCGAGAAGGTAACGGGCGGTGTCATCGCCCACCGCGGCGAGGATGATCAGGATGCAGTCGGCGCCCCAGGCTCGCGCCTCGGCGACCTGATAGGTTTCGAACAGGAAGTCCTTGCGCAACACCGGCAGTTGCGTCGCTGCTCGTGCCTCGATCAGGTAACTTGGTGATCCCTGAAAGCTCGGGCGGTCTGTCAGCACCGAAAGGCAGGCGGCCCCCGCCATTTCATAGGCGCGCGCGATCTCCGCAGGGTCGAAGTCCGGACGGATCAGCCCTTTGGAGGGGCTCGCCTTCTTGACCTCCGCAATCAGGGCATAATCACCACTTGCACGCTTGGTCTTCAGCGCCTTGAGAAACCCGCGCGGTGGCGTCTGGTCGTGGGCCTGCGCCACCACTTCGGCCCATGGACGCATCGCCTTGGCCGCTGCGATCTCCTCGCGCTTGTAGAGTTCGATCTGCTTGAGGATATCGGTCATTCCGCTCGTCCGTTGGATACCGCCACCAGGCGGGCGAGTGTGTTCCTGGCCTTGCCGCTGTCGATCGCCTCGCGTGCCATGGCGATGCCATCCTCGACGGAGTCGACCTTGTCGGCGACAGTGAGCGCCGCGCCTGCGTTCAGCAGCACAGTGTCACGATAAGCGCCCGGGGCCCCGTCCAGCAAGGCACTGATCGCCGCAGCATTCTCCACCGGATCGCCGCCCAAAAGATCCTTGGGGTCCGTCAGCTTCAGCCCGACCTGCTCCGGATGCAGTTCGAAACTGCGGAGGTCACCATTGACGATCTGCGCCACGAAGTTCGGGCCTGAGGTCGAAAGTTCATCCAGCCCTTCGCTGGAATGCACCACCCAGGCCTTCACCGCCCGGTTGGCCAGCAGTGCCGCCGCTACCGGCTCAACCCATTGCTGGGAATAAACCCCTAGCAGATACCGCCGTACGCCAGCCGGGTTCGCCTGCGGCCCAAGAAGGTTGAACAATGTCCGCACACCCATCTCGGTGCGCGCCGGACCCACATGGCGCATCGCCGGATGGTGGTGTGGCGCGAACATGAAGGCGATCCCCGCTCGCGCGATCGTCTCTCCGATCTCCGCGGGAGTGAGGTCCAGCTTCACCCCGAGCGCCTCGAGCGCCTGCGACGAGCCAGAACGGGATGACAGCGCCTTGTTGCCATGCTTGGCCACCGGCACGCCCGCCGCCGCGACCACCAGGGCAGTAGCAGTGGAGATATTCAGGCTGCCGACCCCGTCGCCACCGGTGCCAACGATGTCGATGGCGTCGTCGGGCGCACTGACGGGCACCATCTGTTCGCGCAGGATCGAAACCGCAGCGGCTATCTCGCCCACCGTTTCGCCCTTGATCCGCATTCCCATCAGGAAGGCACCGATCTGCGCCGGCGTTGCTTCACCGGCCATGATGCTGCGCATGACGCTGCGCATCTCTTCGCCGGTGAGGTCGCGCCGGTCGGCAATCTTGTGCAGGGCTTGCTTGATGTCCATCACGCCGCCTCCCGCTTGCCGTTGAACTCCTTGGCGAGGTTCAGGAAGTTCTGCAGCAACGCATGCCCGTTCTCACTGGCGATACTCTCGGGGTGGAACTGCACCCCGTGCACCGGCAACGTCTTGTGCTGCATGCCCATGATCAGTCCATCGTCCGTGCGGGCGGTGACCTCCAGCGTCTCGGGCAGCGTCTCGGCCTTGACGATCAGCGAATGATAGCGCGTCGCCTCGAAACCCGCATTCAGGCCGCGGAAGAGGCCCTTGCCGGTATGCTCGATGCGGCTGGTCTTGCCGTGCACCAGGTGCGGGGCCCGGATCACGTCGCCGCCGAGCGCCTGGCCCATGGCCTGGTGTCCGAGACACACGCCCAGCATCGGGATCTCGCCCTTGAACCGGTCGATCACCGCAAGGCATACCCCCGCTTCGTTGGGCGTACACGGGCCCGGGGACAAGACGATCGCCTCCGGCGCCATTTCTGCGATTTCGTCCGTTGTGATCTTGTCGTTGCGGCGCACGGTGATGTCGGCGCCGAGTTCGCCCAGGAAATGAACGAGGTTGTAGGTGAAGCTGTCGTAGTTATCGATGACGAGGGTCTTGGTCATTTGGAGCCTGCCTCAAACAGTATGGATCTGGTGGTGGTCAGAACCAGCTCCGCCATCGCGCGACCAAGTGAGTGAACCCACGCATCTCTGACGCTGAAAAGTTGCTCACTGGCCGATCCTCGCTTCGCCAGCATAGCGTAGCGCTTCTTCGGCCGCAGTGAACAGGGCCCGCGCCTTGTTCTCGCATTCCATCTGCTCGAGTTCGGGCTGGCTGTCAGCGACGATGCCGGCGCCGGCCTGCACGTAGAGCTTGCCGCCCTTGACGATGCCGGTGCGCAGCACGATGCAGGTGTCCATGGTGC
>JAEZFJ010000426.1 GCA_023437755.1 Pseudomonadota bacterium | reverse complement strand
ACCTTCGTCATCCTGTCCGGCGGGATTGACCTGTCGGTAGGTGCGGTGATCGGCTTTACCGGCGTCCTCGTGTCGGTGCTGATCAGTTGGGCAGGGTTTCATCCCCTCGCCGCCTTTGCCGTAGCGTTGCTGGTTGGCGCCGCCTTCGGTGGTGCTATGGGCCTCGCGATCCACTTCCTGCAGGTGCCGTCCTTCATTGTCACCCTGGCGGGCATGTTTCTCGCTCGCGGTGGCGCCTCGGTCATCACCCAGGATTCGATCCCGATCAATCACGAGTTCTACAGCTGGATTTCTGCCCTGATCATCCGTCTTCCGGGTGGTGGCAGGCTGAGCTTCATCGGGCTTTTGATGGTCGGGGTGTTCATCGTCGGCGCGCTGGTGGCGCATCGGACCAAGTTCGGGTCCTATGTCTACGCGCTTGGAGGCAACCCGGTCTCCGCTTCCTTGATGGGCGTGCCGGTGGCGCGGACAACTGTTGCCATCTACATGCTGTCGAGCCTGCTGGCGGCTGTGGCGGGAATCGTGTTCTCTCTTTATACGTCTGCCGGCTATCCGCTGGCCGCCGTTGGTGTCGAGCTCGACGCCATAAGCGCGGTGGTTATCGGTGGCACGCTGCTGACCGGCGGGTACGGCTTTGTTCTGGGCACCTTCGTCGGCGTCATGCTGCTGGGCCTGGTGCAAACCTACATCATCTTCGATGGGACGCTGTCGAGCTGGTGGACCAAGATCGTCATCGGCGTCCTCTTGTTCCTGTTCATCGTCCTGCAACGGCTGATCTTCGCGGCCTCGTCATCGGGAGACAGGGCGCCCGAGAAGGGGTGAGATGATCGAAGCTGGCAGCCTTATCCGCTCGCTCTCCGGGCGGTCCGCTGCGCGCAACTACCACACCTATGTGATCAACGAGATCGGCAGTGCCATTGTGTCCGGCCGGTTCCCCGTGGGTTCGGTACTTGCCAGCGATACGGCGATGATGGAGACCTACGGGGTCTCCCGTACCGTGCTGCGCGAGGCCTTGAAGACACTTGAGGCCAAGGGGCTGGTGGAAGCCCGGCCCAAGGTTGGCACCCGTGTCTCGCCGCGGAGCCGCTGGAACTATTTCGACCCGCAGGTACTCGCCTGGCATTTCGAGGCTCCTCCCGATCCGAAGTTCCACGCCAGCCTGTTCGAGGTGCGCGATGCGCTCGAGGCTCTCGGGGTGCGCCATGCGGCTCGTCTGCGCACCGCCGAACAGGTGCGCCTGATGAAATACTGGGCGCACCAGACCGCCAGCGCCGTGGACAGCGTCGAGCAGTTTGGCCTTGCTTGCCTTGAAGTGCATGCGATCATCGCGGACGCCTCTCACAACGAGCTGGTGCGGTCGGTGGTCGGCGTGGTCGAACTGACCTTGGCGCTTGCTCTGACCCGGAACGGAGAAGCGGGTGCGCGCTATCGCGAAGCCCGGGTGACAGTCCTTGAAGCGCTGGTCGATGCTGTGGAGAAGGGCGACGCGGAAGCGGCCGCTCTGGCGCTCAAAACGGCCTCTGCAGCCGATCGGGAACGCATTGCGGGCCGCTCGTGAGCGGTCCGCGCGTGCTGAGCCGCAGCTTCAGCCCCTGGCGACGCTGAGGCGAACCATCTGGTAGGAGTGCGGCGGCAGGCTCACGGTCAGCGAACCGCCTTCCGCCCTGGCGCCGCTACCCTGTTGCGGCCGAACATTGTCCGGGTTGGCAGCCGAGTTCACCGCATTCAGGTCCTCATGCACCATGAGCTGGTGGTCGACCACACGCGCGTCCGCATAGCCCTGCAGCGAGAGGTCGACCTCGAGCTGTTCGTCACCGCTGCGGTTGACCAGGAAGAAGGTGAGCGTGCCTTCCGCTTCGTTTTCCACGCCGGAAACGTCGAGATAGGGCACCTCGCCGGCAAGGCTGCTCTCGTAGACGGGGCTGTTGACCAGAAGGTTCAGTGCCCGGCCGCGGCCGAACAGGGAGGCGAAGTAGAACGGATAATAGGTGGTCTGCTTCCAGGCGGCGCCGCCGGGCTCCGTCATGATCGGTGCGATCACGTTCACCAGTTGGGCAATGCAGGCCAGCTTCACCACGTCCGACTTGCGGATGAAGGTATTCAGGCAGCAGGCGACCTGCAGAACATCCTCGAAATTGTAGATGTCCTCGAGCAGGGCAGGGGCATGCGGCCAGCCATGCTTGCCGTCGAGAATGGCGCGGTCCTGCTTGTGCGAGTGGTACCACACGTTCCATTCGTCGAACGAAATGGTGACGTTGCGCTTGCTGCGGGTCTTGGCCTTCACAAAGTCGATGGTCGACGCCACGGTCGAGATATAGGTCTCGAGCTTGACGTTGTGAGCCAGGTAGTTCGGCGTGTGCTTGTCGTGGTTGGACGAGTACATGTGGAGCGAAATGTGGTCCACCGACTCGTAGGTGTGCTCCAGCACCACCCGCTCCCATTCGGGGTAGGTGGGCATGTTGGAGTGCGACGAGCCGCACACGATCAGCTCCAGTGACTTGTCGAAGGCCCTGAGCGCCTTGGCTGTTTCGCCGGCGAGCCGACCGTATTCCTCGGCCGTCTAGTGGCCGATCTGCCAGGGGCCATCCAACTCGTTGCCGAGGCACCACAGCTTGACATCCCAAGGGTCGGCACGGCCGTTCTGCTTGCGCAGGTCGCCCCAGTAGCTCCCTGTGGGGCCGTTCACGTACTCGACGAAATTCCGGGCTTCCTCGAGCCCGCGCGAGCCCAGGTTGACGGCCAGCATCATCTCGGTGCCGACGGTGTCGCACCAGTCGGCGAATTCATGGATGCCGACCTGATTGCTCTCGGAGGTATGCCACGCAAGATCGAGTCGCGTCGGTCGGTTCTCCCTTGGCCCGATGCCGTCCTCCCAATTATAGGCGGAGACAAAATTGCCGCCGGGGTAGCGCACCATCGGCACGTTCAGATCGCGCACCAGCTGGGCGACGTCGCCGCGCATGCCGTTCTTGTCGGCGGT
>JAEZFJ010000407.1 GCA_023437755.1 Pseudomonadota bacterium | reverse complement strand
GACCCGTGGCCGCTTGCTCGATAAGAACACCGATCGGCCGCTGCGGATCAAGATGAACACCGGACTGCAGGTCGGGCGATGCGATCTTCAGCATCCAGGCTAGGAGCAGGATCAGAAACATCCAGACGTAGTTCCGACGTAGCCGCCGACCCACGGCGCGCCGGTAGGTGATCCGGAACTTGGGGTGGCGCAGATCCTGCGCCAGCATCAACAGCCATGGTTCCGGTCCGCCGTCCGGGGGCGGGCCGAACAACTGGCCGAAATAGTGCCGCTCGAACTGACGGACCCGCATGCGGTAGACGTCGTAGAACCGGTACCGACGGGCCTCGACGCCAAGCAGGAGTGACACCAGCAGCATGGCAAACAGAAACAGGCCGTGGTGCGCTGTCGGTGTGGACAGCGAGACCGAGAGCAGGGCGGCAACCACAGTGATGGCCCAGTTGCTCGTGAGATCCAGGCGAGACCGCCAGGAATTCATGCGGCCCATCTCCGCGCGATAATAGTGGATCATCGCGTTGGTTGCCTCTGCCGAACTCGCCGGGAGGGCAGCCGGCGCGACAGGTGTGGTGTCCGTCAACCAGACCTCCTGTTCGTTCTGCATGAGCCACAGCGTCACTGCATCTGGTCTACGAACGCCGGACCAAACGCGGGAGATGCCTAAGCCATCAGTTGGACCAGCGTCCTGTGGCTCGGACGACCGGTCAAAGTCCCGCTCACTCCATTTCGGAACACATGCGGAGTGCTTCCGTTTCGCCCCGACAACGTCCGGGAACGGGATGGACAATGGCACTCATCGGATATCATGCCTCACACGAACAAATTGACCCAGCAGCTCTGCTCAAGGCTGTCGTTCATGCCGAGCAGGCAGGATTCGACGCCGCGATGTGTTCGGATCACTTCGCGCCATGGAGCGAACGGCAGGGGCAATCGGGCTTTGCCTGGTCATGGCTGGGGGCCGCCCTTCAGGCCACCACTCTTCCCTTCGGCGTCGTGAATGCCCCCGGGCAGCGTTACCATCCGGCGATCATCGCCCAGGCTGGTGCGACACTTGCACAGATGTTCCCTGGCCGCTTCTGGATGGCACTGGGTTCAGGTGAGGCGGCGAACGAGCACATCACCGGCGACCGCTGGCCCGAGAAGGCGACGCGCAATGCGCGACTTGGCGAATGCGTCGACGTTATGCGCCGCCTCTACAATGGTGAGACCGTTACTCACCATGGCCTTGTCACTGTAGACCGGGCTCGGTTGTGGACGCGGCCTGTGGCGCCCCCGAAACTCATCGGCGCGGCCGTCAGCCCGGAGACGGCGGCTTGGGTGGGCGGCTGGGCCGATGGACTCATCACCATCAACCAGTCGCACGACCAGCTGCGTCGGATGATCGAGGCCTTCTATTCCGGTGGCGGTGAGGGCAAGCCTGTCTACCTGCAAATCCACCTCTCCTACGCGTCTGACGCAGAAGCGGCCCTGGAAATCGCCTTTGATCAGTGGCGGTCCAACGTGTTTTCCGCTCCCGTGTGCTGGGATCTGGAGCTGCCCCAACATTTCGACGAGGCGTCCCGCTTCGTGCGCAAGGAAGACCTGCACGCCTCCGTCCTCATTTCCAATGAACCCGCCCGCTTCGTCGACCTCCTGGGCCAGTTCCTCGAACTCGGTTTCGACGGTCTCTACCTGCACCATGTCGGGCAGGAGCAGCAGGAATTCATAGACACCTTCGGCGAGCAGGTTCTACCCCAACTTCAGGAGGGCACGTGACCATGGATATTAGCCGGACCAGCGATCTCTGGTGGAAGAACGCCGTCTTCTACTGTCTCGACGTGGAGACTTTTCAGGACGGCAACGGCGATGGGGTAGGAGACTTCAAAGGGTTGACAGAGCGGGTCGACTACCTTGCCGGGCTGGGCGTCAACTGCATCTGGCTGATGCCCTTCTATCCCACGGCCAATCGCGACGATGGCTACGACGTCATCGACTACTACGCCGTCGACGCTCGATACGGCTCCCTCGGCGACTTCGTTGAATTCCTGCGGACCGCACGCGACCGCGGCATCAGGGTGATCGCCGACCTTGTGGTCAATCACACCTCCGCAGAGCATCCCTGGTTCAAGGCCTCCCGCTCCGACAAGTCGTCCCCGTTCCGCGACTGGTATGTCTGGCGCGACCACGTGCCGGAGGGAGCTTCGGAGAGTCTGGTCTTCCCCGATGAGGAAGACAGCAACTGGGAGCTGGATAGGGCAACCGGCGAGTACTACCTCCACCGTTTCTACAAGCATCAGCCGGACCTGAACGTCGCCAATCCCGCGGTGCGCGAAGAGATTCGCAAAATCATCGGTTTCTGGCTGGAGCTCGGCCTATCCGGTTTTCGGGTCGATGCGGTTCCCTTCCTCCTGGAAACCGAGGGGGTGGCGCACGCAATGGACGTTGAGCCCCACGACTGGCTGCGGAACCTCCGCGGCTTTCTCGGTCGGCGGAGAGGGGATGCGCTCCTCATGGGCGAGGTCAATCTCGAATACGAGGACGTCCGGAGATTCTACGGCGACGATGGTGGCGACGAACTCCACATGTGCCTCAACTTCAATCTCAATCAGGCTGTGGCGCTGTCGCTCGTACGGCAGGATGCCGGCATGCTGGTCCACAACCTCCGCGCTATGCCCTCGCTGCCGGAGGAGGGCGCCTGGGCGAACTTCATCCGTAACCACGACGAGTGGTCGCTCGACAAACTCACCGAGGCAGAGCGTCAGGAGGTCTTTCGCGCCTTCGGGCCGAAGCCGGACATGCAGCTCTTCGGACGTGGCCTGCGCCGCCGCCTCCCGACGATGCTGGATGGCGATCAGGCGCGCTTGCGAATGGCCTACAGCCTGATGTTCGCGCTTCCCGGGGCGCCGGTGCTCTTCTACGGCGAGGAGATCGGCATGGCAGAGAACCTGGAGATCGAGGGCCGCATGAGCGTGCGGGCACTGATGCAATGGTCCTCAGGGCACAACGGCGGGTTCTCCGGGGCGCCTCCGGAGGCGCTGTGCCGACCCCTGCTCAAGGGGCGCAAGTGGGATGCCAAGGCGATCAATGTCAGGGACCAGGAACGAGACGATGCTTCATTGCTGAGCTGGATGAAGCGTCTCATCCGCCAAAGGCGCGAGCTGCCGGAAATGGCCTTCGGCAACTGGAGCTTCTTGCCCATCCCGGAGGCTACCGTACTTGCCCTCAGCTATGAGTGGGGCAACCGGAAGACGTTTACCCTGCACAACCTATCCCCCGACGAGAAGAAGGTCTCCTTCCAACTGCAGGCAGATCATGGTCGGCGCGCGTTGCTGGATCGCCTCCTTGGCGATGGCGACGTGGACGTCGGCGCGGATGGCACGGTGTCGCTTACCTTGCGAGGGTACGACGCGAGGTGGCTCAGCGTGCAGTAGTGGCGCCTTGGGCTTCCCGCAAACCACAGGAGAGGCCGACGAACTGGCAGACCTGCTTACCGGGCGGCAACCCCCGCCCGGTCGAGTCAAACTTGATTGAAGGAGAAGCCGAAGGTTCGGCCCGGCCGAATTCAGCGCTCGTTGCGCCGGTGGCAACCCGCTCGCAGGGCGTCAGTCCGCAACCGGCGTTGCAGAAGCGCCGGAGGTCGGCGGGTTTGCTCTATATCGGGGAAGGCGCTGGTGGAGGGGACTGGATTCGAACCAGTGTAGCCTGAGGCGTCAGATTTACAGTCTGATGGATTTAACCACTCTCCCACCCCTCCACTACATCATCGCGGGTAGGACGTCGTTGCCTGGTGGGCAGCGACGGCCGGTTTATGGTGGTCCCGCGCCGAGGTGTCAACACCCTTG
>JAEZFJ010000387.1 GCA_023437755.1 Pseudomonadota bacterium | reverse complement strand
GTCCTGCGGCACGTCGCGGCTGAGCACGGTGACATCGGCCTCTGCATAGAGCGGATAGCGCTCCGTGATCAGCTTTTCGAGCGTGGCCCTCGGGTTGGGCGTCTTCAGCAGGGGCCGGTTGGCGCGGCGGGACACCCGTTCGAACAGGATGCCCGCATCGGCCTTGAGCCAGACTGAGATGGCCTCCGATTTCACCAGAGCGCGCGTTTCGGGGTTGACGAAGGCGCCGCCCCCGGTGGCAAGCACGAGGTCGCCTTCCTTGAGCAGGCGCGCGATGACGCGGGTCTCGCCGGCGCGGAACTCGGGCTCGCCGCGCTGGTCGAAGATCTCGGGGATCGTCATCTGCGCGGCCTTCTCGATCTCCTCGTCACTGTCGCAAAAGCGGCGCTCCAGCCGGCTGGCGACCCGGCGACCCACGGTGGTCTTGCCGGCGCCCATCATGCCCACCAGCACAAGCGGCCGGCCGGCCAAAAGCCGGACCAGTTCCTGGGCACGGTGTTGCCGTGCTGCCGCCTCCGCTCGCGTCACCTGTGGCTCCCGGTGTTGATGCAGGTTATCAATCTGCACGGGCATGGGCTGTCAAGGATTTCCGTTGCGCGCTCGGGACCTACACAAATGAAACCATTTGCGTTCATACTGGTGCGCAAAACCATTCTGATCGGAGCCGCATGCCGACCCTAATCCGCCTCGTCATCCTGCTGCTGTTTCTGGCTGGCCTCGGCTATGCCGGCATGATCGCGCTCGTGGCCTTCGTGGAACCGACGCCGAAGGAAGTCACGGTGCGCATTCCGACGCGCGATCTGCTCGGCGGTGGCGAGCCGGCGTTGCCGGGCGTACAGTCGCAACTGCCGGCCTCCTCGCAGCAGTCGCCCGCACCAGCAGAACCGGCGGAGCCGCCGGCGCAATGAGCGGTGGCCACCTGATCGGCGCATTTCTCGAGATGATGAGCGCCGAGCGCGGTGCGGCGGCGAACACCATTGAAGCCTATCGGCGCGATCTCGCCGACTATGCGGGCTTCGTGACCGGCCGCGGCGAGACGCTGGAAAACTGCCGTCGCGACACCGTGGAAGCCTATCTCACCGGGCTCAAGCGGCAGGGTCTGGCCGCCTCGTCGAGTGCCCGGCGGCTGTCGGCCATCCGCCAATTCCACAGGTTTCTGTGCGCCGATGCGCTGCGCGGTGACGATCCGACACGGATCGTGGCAAGCCCGCGCAGCAGCCGGAGCCTGCCCAAGGTGCTGTCGATCGCCGAGGTCGACCGGCTGCTGCAGATGGCCGAAGCCGAAGCCAACGCAGCCGAGGATGACGGGCCGGTGCGGCTCTATGTCATGCTCGAACTGCTCTATGCGACCGGTCTGCGCGTGTCGGAACTGGTGGCGCTCAAGCGCAGCGCGGTGATGCGCGACACCGGGTTCATCACGGTGATCGGCAAGGGGCGCAAGGAACGCGTGGTGCCGCTGACCGACCGGGCTCGTGACGCGGTTCGCAACTGGATCGGACGCCTGCCCCCTGGGCAGTCGTTGTTTCCCGCGGGCGGAGAGAGCGGACATGTGGCGCGGCAGGTGTTCGCCCGTGACCTCAAGGGTCTGGCAGCGCGCTGCGGCATCGCCTCGGCGCGGGTGTCGCCGCACGTGTTGCGGCACGCCTTCGCCAGCCATCTGCTGTCTGGCGGCGCCGACCTCAGGGTGGTGCAGACGCTGCTCGGGCATGCCGACATCGCAACCACGCAGATTTATACCCATGTGCTCGACGAGACGCTGCGGGAACTGGTGGAAAGCCACCATCCGCTCGCGGACGCGGCCGAGTGACCCCGTCGCTTGACTCAGCGTCCCCCTGTCGCCACTTTCCGGCCACTTTGGAACGCAACAGCAGCGGCGTTTATTCCAGTGGTCAGAAGAACGACCCCTAACGGGCGGGTGGGATGCAGTCCTATTTAGATTTTGAAAAGCCGGTGGCCGATCTTGAAGGCAAGATCGCCGAACTGAAGTCGCTGGCGGCGACCGACCAGGCCGTCTCCATCGACGAGGAAGTCACCCGGCTTTCCGCCCGTGCCGACGAGGCGCTGGTGGAAATCTACCGCCGCCTGCCCCCGTGGCAGAAGATGCAGGTGGCCCGCCACCCGCAGCGGCCACACTTCACCGACTACGTGACGTCGCTGATCACCGAATGGACGCCGCTGGCCGGCGACCGCAAGTATCGCGAGGACGCGGCGCTGCTTGCCGGCTTTGGTCGCTTCGAGGGCCAGCCGGTAGCCATCCTCGGCCAGGAAAAGGGCAATTCCACCGAAACGCGCCTCAAGCACAATTTCGGCATGGCCAATCCCGAGGGCTACCGCAAGGCGGTGCGCGTCATGGACATGGCCGATCGATTCAACATTCCGGTGCTGAGCTTTGTTGATACCGCCGGCGCCTATCCGGGGATCGGCGCGGAAGAGCGCGGACAGGCCGAGGCCATTGCCCGCTCGACCGAAAAGAGCCTCGAGCTCGGCGTGCCCAACCTGGCGCTCATCATCGGTGAAGGCGGTTCGGGTGGCGCCATCGCGATCGCCACGGCCAACCGGGTGCTCATGCTCGAGAATTCGATCTATTCGGTGATTTCGCCGGAGGCGGGCGCTTCGATCCTGTTCCGCGACGCGGCGCGAGCGCAGGACATGGCCACGGCGCAGAAGATCACCGCCCAGGACCTGCTCGGCTTCGGCGTCATCGACGGGATCATTCAGGAGCCGGCAGGCGGTGCCCACCGGCATGCGGAGCGGATCATGGCCGACACGCGCAGCGAGATCGGCCGTTTCCTTGGTGAGTTTTCCGGCAAGAGCCGGCTGGAAATCCGCGAGCACCGCCGCGAGAAGTTTCTCGCGATCGGTACCAATCTCTAGCCCAGAAGGCGTTCCATCTCGGCCATTTCGAGCTCGTAGCCCTGGCGGCGCGGAGTTGGAGGAACGGCGAGCGTCTTGTAGAGCCGCGACAGTTGCGGCTCCTCGAACTGACGGTCGCCGACCTGGAGGAAGGCGCCGCGGCGGCTGACGGGTGCAGCCTGTTCCATGGCGAAGCGGATGGCACCGGAGGCGGTGCGGAAGCGGCGCGGACCGAGCGCAAGCGCAGTCTGCCGGTCGCACCCGAGATAGAGCTCGGACGCGGTATTCAGATTCAGAGTCATAGTTGTATTTGTTTTTCTTGCTTTAGTGGCTCGCGCGGGCGAGCGGGTAGTCCGTCGACAGGTAGAGCTGCATGATGGCATCGCCCTCGAAGCGCTCATCACCGATCTCGACGGAGGAGTAGCGAAGTTGCGGGCGCGGCAGTTCCTCGACTGCATAGCGCACCGCCTCTGCGGCTGATGGAAAGCGCAAGTAGCGCGGACCGCGGCCGCGATGGCTCGATGAGCCGGCGTAGAGTTCAGCGGACTGGTCGTAGTCGAAGCGCAGGGTCAACGGCGCACGACGCGCAGTGGCCGGAAGGCGGATTCGGCCGCTTCCTCTTTCTGCTGCGGCGTGTTGGTCGCATTCGAAGCCCTGAGGTCGGCCTCGCTGACGACGCGCTGCACCGGATCGCCGTGCCATTGCACGCGGTACTGAAGCGGCCCGCGCTCATAGGGCAGGCAGGAAACGATGCGGCAGGCGCCAGCGGGGCGGTTCGTCGGCCCCGAGAGTTCTACCATCTGACCTACTGCATAGCGGTGACGCATGGCCGTCTTCTTTCTGGTCGGGAGATCCGGCCTTGGCCGAACCTCCGAGATGCAGTGCCTGAACTAGGCGATCTGCAGGTTCACGGCGGATTCACGGCCGTCACGGCCCTGCTCCACATCATAGGAGACCTTCTGGCCTTCGCCGAGGCCGGTGAGGCCGGCGCGCTCGATGGCGGAGACATGGACAAAGGCGTCCTTGCCACCAGCATCGGGGCTGATGAAGCCGAAGCCCTTGGTGGAATTGTAGAACTTTACGGTGCCGGTAATCATGGCGACCTCTCTGTTGGCTCGGAGCGGAACGCAAGCGAGCGGTTAGGGTCCGGCGCGGCATGCGCTGGACTCCGTACGTGCAAGTGTTCCGGGTAACCAGTTAGACGGCCAATGGGGGCCGCACAGTCAGATCGCCATCAAGGCTCAAACGTATGTGCGTAATGTGGGCGTCCATTGCGGTTAAGTCAAGGCCGCTGCGAATCAGCCCCTGCGGGTGACAGGCCGAACGCTTGGTCTGCGTGGCGCTATACTTCCCCGCCGGGTATTGTTGGCGCTGTCCCGGGTCGACACGGTCAACGGGTTTTTCGTCAACGGCGGTGCTCACAACGGCGGCAGAAGCGGCTGCGTTTCGTTAACGGCGAGAGCTGTGAAAGACAGCGGGCTGCAAGGTTTTGGTATGAAAGGGGCAAAACCGGCGCGGATTAACGCTCTGTTAGCCGAGATGAACGGATCCGGGGCCTTTCAGGGAGCATGATGTGGGGTTGGACCGCGCGGTTGTGCCGGTGCGCTCCTGGCGATCCAGATGTTGGGCGTGAACAAAGCCGGATTTACCGGGTCGGCGCGATTCGACCCCCGTTCGTTCCGGATTCGGTCGCACGGTTAAGAGC
>JAEZFJ010000359.1 GCA_023437755.1 Pseudomonadota bacterium | reverse complement strand
GTGTCGGCTTGCGCCACCAGAATTCGGCCCGGCTCGGTGTTGTTGTAGCTCAGCCCGCCGAGCTCGCCGGGTGGCAGGTTGGATTGTGCCGAGACGGCTGGAACGATGCCGAGGGCCATCGCCACGGCGCACAGCGCGGCCCGGCCTCCCTTCGCAAGTGCAGATAACGTCAAGCGGTGCCTCCGAGGACAGGGTGTGCTGCCCACACATGGTGATGCCCTGCCAGCCGATAAAGAGCAATTTTGGTCAAAAGAAAGCGCCCGGTGCCGTTGCCGGCTCCGGGCGCTCTTGCCTCCAGTTTGCACTGGAACTGGTGGTGGCCCTACTGGACCACGGTGACCGCGCGGCGGTTCTGCGACCAGCACGAGATGTCGTTACAGATCGCCACCGGCCGTTCCTTGCCGAAGCTCTGCGAGTTGATGCGCTGCCCGTTCACGCCCTTGGAGACGAGATAGTTCACCACCACCGAGGCGCGGCGGGCGCCGAGAGCGATGTTGTACTCGCGGGTGCCGCGCTCGTCGGCATGACCTTCGATCAGGATGCGGTAGTTCTGGTACTGGTTGAGCCAGGCGGCCTGCTTGTCGAGGGTCGCCATGGCTTCACTGGTCAGCGAGGACGAGTCGGTCTCGAAGAAGACGCGGTCGCCGACGGTGACCAGGAACTCCTGCTGGCTGCCCGGAGCGCCGCCGCCAGGGCCGAGATTGCCGACCCCAGTCGGCATGGTGTTGGGCGTCCGCGAACACGCGGCTACGACCACCACGAGGAACAGCATTGCGAGGGCACGCAAGGCGGTATTAAGGGGAGCGGGAATGACCACGACGGGCTCCTGAAAGGCAACAATCTTAAGCACGGCATTTACCGCGCTTAGTCTTAAGGGGCGGTTTGTCTGCGTGGTTAATCTTTGCCTATCGCGGCGCGAATGTGGCCGGAAACCGGGCTTTCCTGTGACGTTGCCCGGATGCAACAGCCGCACGGGAGCGCGGAGTTAAGGTTACCCGAGGGGCGGCGACCACACCGGCGCACGAACGACAGCGTGGCGCGCCGAAGCCATGGACCTCGGCGCGCAGGATTCCTGCTAGGCCCGCAGCCCCGACCAGGCGGGGTCGGACGCATAACTTTCCGTTGGGATCGTCAGCAGGTTGCGGCCCCAGATGTCGATGCTCATCAGGCGCGGACCGTCATTGCCACCGGGATCCTGGAAGAACATGATGACCCGCCCGTTCGGCGCCCAGGTCGGACCTTCGGCATGGAAGCCGGTGTAGAGCAGGCGTTCGCCCGAACCGTCCGGGTTCATTACACCGATCGAGAACTGGCCACCACCCTGGCGGGTGAAGGCAATGAGGTCTCCCTGCGGGGACCATACCGGGGTCGAATAGAGCCCCTGTCCGAAGCTGATGCGCTGCGGCTCACCGCCGCCGGCGCCCATCATGTAGATCTGTGGCGAACCGCCACGATCGGATTCGAACACGATGCGTGAGCCATCCGGGGAGAAGGAGGGGCCGGTGTCGATCGCTGCCCCCGATGTGAGCTGCATCGGCTGTCCGCCGCCGCTCGACACCGAATAGATATTGGTGGCGCCACCCTGTTCCACCGAGAACGCGACGGTGCCACCGTCGGGCGAAAAGCGGGGCGCGAATGTCATGGACCCGACCGAGGCGAGGCGCTGCTGGCGGCCGCTCGAGAGCTGCAGCAGGTAGACCTGCGGATTACCTTCGGCGAAGTTCATGTAGACGACCATGTCGCCATTGGGCGAGAAGCGCGGCGTCAGCGCCATGGACGAACCGTCGGTCAGGTAGGTGGCGTTCGCCCCATCCTGATCCATGATGGCGAGCCGCCGGACGCGGTTTGCCTTGGGACCGCTCTCGGCCACATAGATCACGCGGGTGTCGAAATAGCCCGACCCGCCGGTCAGCGCCTCGTAGATGGCATCGGAGATCTGGTGGCCGACGCGGCGGTACGAGCCGGGATCGGTGCTGTAGCTGCGGCCGACCGCCTGGGCGCCACGGCGGGTGTCCCACACGCGCACCGACGAACTGATGGTGCCGCCCCGTTCCACCGCGCCCATGACCAGCGCATCGACATTGACCTGGAGCCAGGTGTTGAAGTCGGGGGTGGCATTCACATCACCGACCTGCACCGGCAGTTGCGCCGGATCGAGCGGCACGAACAGCCCCGAACGGCGCAGATTGTTGCGCACGATCTCGGCAATTTCCCGCCCGAACGCCGGGTCGGAGGAAGCAAAGTCCGGGATGGCGATCGGCAGCGGCCGGAAGTTCGCGCCTTCGACGGTGATGTTGAGCTGCGCCGCAGCCCTGCTTGCCGCGGCCACGGCAATCCCGCCAGCCAGGCCGAGCTTGAGCGCGTTGCGCCGGGTGAGAAGGGTCATTGTCAATCTCCATTCCTGCCGTCGGCCAGCGATCTCACCGGCTCACGGCGCTTTAAAGGCATCACGGACGCAGCGTGACGTTGATGTTCTGCCATTGGTCGTAGCTTGCCGCCGAGAGCATGTCATAGGGTCCACACCCGGCAACGGCGCTCACCGCCTTCTGGGCCACACCGATGGCTTCGGGCTGCTGGCTCACCGAGACAATGCGCGGCACGTCTGACAGCGTTCCGTTCTGGTTCAGCCGCATGTTGACCACCACCTCGACACCGCTGGTCTGCTCGTTCGGCAGCAGCACCCAGCATTGCTTGATCCGCGCCACCAGGGCCGCGATCA
>JAEZFJ010000333.1 GCA_023437755.1 Pseudomonadota bacterium | reverse complement strand
AAGGGTGGTTAGCGGACGTTGGTTGGGCCAGTGTTCGGCGCGCGTAGCCGACAGGGAGCACCAGTGTGAACACGACAGGACTAGCCGCCATTGCGACGACCATCCTCGTCGCCGGAACTGTGATTGTTGCGCTTGCGATCCCTGTTCCGGGAGGTCGTGGAGGTCCGACCGGACGCGACTGTCGCCTGATGGCCCAAGCCTTGGCTGAGAGGCAGGCCGCTGTGCTTGTAGTGGCGTCAGATCGCTCGTGTGACTGGCGACGGCTGGGGTTTCCGAGAGCGAAAGACATCACCACGCTGCCCAAGTATGACGGGTCCAACTTTGTTGGCTTCAAGAGCGTTGAGGAGCTACGCTATTCTCGCTGGGGCACTCAGGCAGAGGTAGTGGTGGGTTCGCAGGTCGCGGAGCTAGCCGGTCGGGGTGAACGCTGCACGTATCAACGTCTCTTTGGAAGCTGGCACCGATCCGGTTGCGAACACGCTTGGGTCAGCTGATCAGAGAAATCCACTAAGTCCGCAATGGGTCGGGAGCGGACTGTCGCCTACGGGTGCGAAGCGGACTACGTTCCGTAATACCCGATAGCTATACCGAGCCCCTGAACGCGGACGTCGTCTAAAACTTGGTCAAGGCACCTCGTGGTCGCGTTCGGCTGCTGGCGCATCACGGACTCGTCGGTCGCGAAGCCGAATTCCCATTGCCCGTCCTTGATACGAGTCCATCTCGCGTCACGAACGGGCAGACCACAGGCGCGAACTGCAGACTCTAACTCAGCACGCTCAGACGCCGTGGGTTCGCGGTCGGGGTAGGCTCCATCGGTGCATCCGCCGCCGAGTGCGACAGCAGTTGCGATCAAAAGGACACTGCGGCTCATCCCTCCACCCTTTCAGTGGATGCCGACGTCCGCAATGGGTCGGGAGCGGAAACTGGCCTCCGAGCGGAGAGCGGACATTTCTGGCTGGCTTCGCCGATCTATCGTCAAAGTGGCGGTGAAACTCGGCGAACTCAGACCAACTTTCATCCCCTAAAACTATGGTTGTGACGCTCGAATTATTTTCGGGTCAGTCTCTGGTCGCATATTCGGACGACGGCATTAGAGCGGCGACATCGACAACCCAGAGCGAGGTGTTCATGTCCCTTCTGAAATCCCTGAAGCTGTCCGCCGCAAAGCCGCAATCCCAGCCGACCAGCCCCCAGGAACGCAACCGGGAAAAACTGCGCGGTTATCTCGCCGAACAGCGAGCGCTGGTCGAGGCTGCCATCGCAGGCAGGCCCCACACGGCCGTCCGCACCGTCACCAAGACGGACGAAGCCGGAAATCGGACGCGCGTCGAGGTCCCGCGTTCCGTCCGCAAGGGCTGGTTCAGGGGCGACGGCGGCAAGGTCTATTTCCAACTCCGCTACGGCGGCCGCCCCTTGGAACTTGCCAAGGGCATGACTTCCGTCGAAGCCGAGGACCTCGCGAGCATCGGTCCGATCATCGACACGCTGGAAGAGGCAGTCCGCGCCGGCGAGTTTGATGCCGCCGTGGCCGCGGCCGCTCAGGCGCGCGGCGCGACGCTGAAAGCGGCGAAAGCGAAGAAGGCGGGCTAATCCATGCCAGACTAGATGGGCGGCGGTGCCGCCCATCACGCTTTCTCAGCAGGGAGACATCATGGCCCACGTCGTCGTTTTCGATCTTGAGACTATTCCCGATCTGGAAGCTGTGTCGCGCGTCCATGGTCTCGATCCCCATAGCGACGCTCAGGCTCAGGAAATTGTCGGCGAGAAGTTCTGCAAGCTACCCCTGCACCGGATCGCCTGCATCGGGGCACTCATTGCAGAGAGCAGCGACAAGGGTTGGATCGTCCGCTCGCTCGGCGCTCCCCACATCGGCGACCGCAGTGAAGCCGACCTCATCGCCGGTTTTTCTGAGCGCCTGAACAATCTCCGGCCCTGCCTCGTGTCGTTCAACGGAAGCGGCTTCGACCTGCCGGTCCTGCGCTACCGGGCGATGGTCAACCGGCTCTCGGCGCCGGGCCTGTATGCGCGCGGCTATTTCAAGCGGTATTCCGACGACGCGGTGGACCTGTGCGATGTCCTCGCGAGCTTCACCAGTCAGGGCAAGTGCAAGCTGGACGAACTCTCGCGCATCCTCGGGCTTCCCGGAAAGCCCGACGGTGTCGACGGCTCCAAGGTGGCCGAGTACGTCGCGACGGCGCGCATTCAGGAGGTCGCGGACTACTGCGAAACGGACGTAGTCAACACGTATCGGGTTTGGCTCCGCTACGAACTTATGCGGGGCGCGCTGACTGGGACGTCGTTCGACCAAAGCGAGCGCAACCTGACCGATTTCATTGACGCTCGCTCGTCAGACAGACCCCATCTTGCTCCGTTTGCGCGGGCTGCGCCCGTGCCGGATGTTTCCGCCGGGAGCGCCTCGAATTAGACTATGGTTCAGCAGCACGGCGTGGGACATGGCGTTCAGAGAGGTGCGGGCTGAAATCCGACCCAGCCGGAATGGCCGCGTCCGAGCTGAACTCTGGGTCAATGCCTTGCTGAGTGACGGTGGCAATGACGACGTGTTGCCAGACGCCGCCTCTTCGAACGTCATTTCTTTCTGCCAAGCGCGGCTGGAGCTGACCCGGCAGCTGGTCTCGTTGATCGACGAGCGTCACCAAACGTGGAAGCGATATCCGGTGCTGGGCGTATTGGCACAATCCATTGGCTGGGAGCCGGAGGCGTTAGGTGAGGCTTACCTTCGCCACCTGAGACGGGATCTTGAAGCGATCAGCGAACCCCGTACAGGGCAGAAGCGGACCCTCGGGAGCCCAGTAGCCCTCCGCATTATCGAGGGTCATTCTGAGGGTCCGTAGGGTTTATCGCTGGCCACGGATCAGGCGTGCCGGGCATCAGCCAAACATTTCGTCCAGCGCAGCAATAGCGGCTGCTTGCCCTGGGGCATCACTTATCCGGCCTTGAATCCCCGTGCTGACATCACCCAAGATGTCACCTTCGCGGTTGAACCGGATCACGGTCGCACCCCCCGTTAGGACGACGTTCACGCGCCCGGCGCTGTCGAATGTCACGTAGTCGATGATCGCGCGAAGGCTCCCCATCACCCTCTGCCGAGCGTTGCGGCGGGTTTCAGAATCCCCGTGCTCCAAGTCAGCGCGCACGGCTTCGACCCGCGCTGCGTGTTGGTCGGGGGTTGCCGCCCCTCTCGCGCGATCGAGCGCCATTTTCGCGTCGGTTAACTGACCTCGTAATAGGTCCAGCTTGGTCTTGGCGTGCAGCCAATGCTCTCGGACTTCCACGTCTCCTGTGTCCCCATACAAGTTGAGCAGTCGGCCTACCCGGGCCTGCTGGGCATCAACTTCGCGCGCCAGCCGGTAACAGTCGTCCGACAAGCTGCCCACGCCCTCGCTGCTAGAAAAGAAGCTGCTGCTGAGCGCATAGCTTAGCACCCCTCCGAGGAGACCTGGTTCCAACGCTTCGTAGCGATAGCGGCTGTCGTTGTCGCATTCGAGCCCGCGGGCCCGTCTGCCGCAGAGTAGATAGCTGCTGCGCTTCGTTGGTCTCTCGGCACCCTTTCGGACCCGTACTCCGGCACCGTTCTTGAACTGATAGGTCATCGTGCCACCGCAATGGGCGCACCGACACAACCCAGCGAACAGGTTTCGGACTTCACCTTTAAACCCGTTCCCACCGCCACGCTTGAGGGGCTTCATTGCGCGGACCCCGGCCCACTGTGCCTCGCTGACTACCGGTTCGAAGTAACCTTGAACCGGCTCACCTGCCGGGGTTCTCCGCGTATCGCCACGTCCTTTTGTATGAGGCTGAAACTCCCCAATGACCGCCGAGTTGGAGAGGATCTTCTGGATATAGCTCGGATGCCAGCCATCGGCTTTGCTCTTACCCCGGCCCCACGTTTCTACCGCACGCGCGTTCAGGGCCGCTGCGATACTGGCCTTGCCTTCGCCCGCGAGGGTGCGGTCGAAAATTTCCCGCACCACCGCCACCCTGTCTGGGATTGTTTCGAACTTGCCGGTTGCCTTATCGAAGCGTAGCCACGCAGGCCCATTACCCGTGATGGGCCGAAGCTCACCGGCTTCCAGCCTCTGTCGCTTGATCGCCCACGACGAGCTCAAGCGTTCACTCTTGTGCTTGCTTTCTTGGTAGGCCCGAAAGGCGTTGAACACGAGGGCCATGAAGTTCATCGGATTGGCGTCGATCATCTCCGAGTTGATGACCAGGCCGTCGTTCACCGTAGCAATACTGACGCCCATGCCCACGAGGTGCTGCATCCAGCCGACAACTTGACTGGGAGGTAGGCGGCTTATGCGGTCTAACTGCTCAACGACGATCACCACGTCACGAGACAAGTCGCCACTTTCTACGCGTTTAACGAGGGCAGCTAGGTTGCCGGTCCGAACGTTGGCTCCTGTGTAAGCGCTTGTGCCCTCATCAACGACTTGATCAATGAGATCCCAACCCTTCGCTTCGCAGAAACTGCGTATCAGGCCGACTTGTCGTTTGAGCGACGAGCCGCGTCCCTGTTCCAGCGAACTCCAGCGGGCATAACCGATTGCTTCCATGCCAAACCGTAAGCGGCGCTGTTGGGATGTCAAAACAATAAACGGCTCTTCGTCGGCCCGCCCGGGTCGGGCAAGTCGATGATGGCGGCGCGCCTGCCCGGCCTGCTGCCGCCGCTGACGGCGAAGGAACTGCTCGAAACCTCGATGGTCTGGTCGGTGGCCGGTCTGATCGAGCGCGGCGGCCTGACCCGCGACCGGCCGTTCCGCGCTCCGCACCACTCCGCCTCCATGGCCGCCCTGACCGGCGGCGGCCTCCGCGCCCGCCCCGGCGAGGCCTCGCTGGCCCACAACGGCGTCCTCTTTCTCGACGAACTGCCGGAGTACAGCGCCCAGGCGCTGGACTCCCTGCGCCAGCCGCTGGAGACCGGCGAGATCGTGGTCGCCCGCGCCAACGCCCACGTCCGCTACCCGGCCCGTTTCCAGCTGGTGGCGGCGATGAATCCTTGTCGCTGCGGCCTCGGCGGCGGCGGCAAGGGCGCCTGCGGCAAGGCCCCGCGCTGTCAGCGCGACTATCAGAACCGCATCTCCGGCCCGATGTTCGACCGCATCGACCTGACCGTCGAGACGCCCCCGGTGACCGCCGCCGACATGGCTCTGCCGCCCCCGGCCGAGGGCACGGCCGAGGCCGCCGCCCGGGTGCTCGCCGCACGCGCCCTGCAGGAGGACCGGCTGCGCGCCGCCGGACTGGATCCCGAGGTCGCCCGGGACCAGGCCGTCAACGCCCGCGTCTCCGGTGAGATTCTCGATCGGTTCGCCGCGCCGGACCAAGC
>JAEZFJ010000029.1 GCA_023437755.1 Pseudomonadota bacterium | reverse complement strand
CGCTCGATGAGCGCCATCTCCGCCCGCGTCGCCGTGGTACCCGGCCGCAATGCCATCGGCATCGAGCTGCCCAACCACACCCGCGAAACGGTGTTCTTCCGCGAGATGCTGGCCTCTTCGGACTTCGAGAAGATGAAGGGGAAGCTTCCCGTCTGCCTCGGCAAGACAATCGGCGGCGAGCCGGTGATCGCGGACCTCGCCCGCATGCCGCACCTGCTGATCGCCGGTACCACCGGCTCGGGCAAGTCGGTGGGTATCAACACTTTCATCCTGTCGCTGCTCTACCAGATGACGCCAGAGCAGTGCCGGATGATCATGATCGACCCAAAGATGCTCGAACTCAGCATCTATGACGGCATTCCGCATCTGCTGACACCAGTCGTGACCGACCCGCACAAGGCGGTTGTAGCGCTGAAGTGGGCGGTCCGCGAGATGGAAGACCGCTACCGCAAGATGAGCAAGATCGGTGTGCGCAACATCGACGGCTTCAACCAGCGCGTCGCGGAGGCCAAGAAGGAAGGCCGCGTCATCACCCGCACGGTGCAGACCGGGTTCGACCGCGAGACCGGCGAGGCGATCTTCGAGAGCGAGGAGTTTGATCTCGAGCCCTTGCCCTATATTGTCGTGATCGTGGACGAGATGGCGGACCTGATGATGGTGGCCGGCAAGGACATCGAAGGGGCCATCCAGCGCCTGGCCCAGATGGCTCGCGCCGCCGGCATCCACATGATCACAGCAACGCAGCGCCCGTCGGTGGACGTGATCACCGGCACCATCAAGGCCAACTTCCCCACGCGCATCAGCTTCATGGTGACCTCGAAGATCGACTCGCGCACCATTCTAGGCGAGCAGGGCGCCGAGCAGCTGCTTGGTAATGGCGACATGCTCTACATGGCGTCGGGCGGCCGGACCAAGCGCCTGCATGGGGCCTTCGTGTCGGATGCCGAAGTGGAATCGGTGGTCGCGCACCTCAAGTCGCAGGGCTCGCCGGACTATCTCGACTCGGTGACCGAAGAGAGCGAAGAGGGTGGCGATTTCGGCGAGAGTGCCGGCGGCGGCGACGACTATGCCGGCTCAGGCGACGAGCTCTACGACAAGGCCGTCCACATCGTCTTGACCGACAAGAAAGCCTCCACTTCCTACGTTCAGCGCCGTCTCGGTATCGGCTACAACAAGGCCGCGACGCTGATCGAACGCATGGAGCGGGAGGGCGTGATCAGCCCCGCCAACCATGCCGGCAAGCGCGAGATCCTGGTAGGGAACAACGCTGACGGCTACTAGGCCCCTTGCGTCGGGCGGGAGCAGGAAGGAACTTTCCCGCTCTTGCCGCAATTCGTGGCTAGGCTACGCTTAACCGCCTCGCTTCGAAGGGACTGCCATGAACAGACGCTATATCCTGCTGCTCGGCCTTGCCGCGGCGCTGATCCCGGCCTTGCCGGCTGCGGCGCTGGACCGCGCCCTCACTCCTGAGGAGCAGCAGTTGATCGCCGAGATCACGACCCACAACAATGCCATACGCACCATGGCGGGTCGGTTCCTGCAGATCGACACCAATGGCGGGCGCACGGAAGGGACGTTCTTCCTCGAGCGGCCCAATAAGGTGGCGTTCCGCTACGCACCGCCCAGCCGCGAGGAGATCGTGTCGATCGGCCGTGGCTTCTACGTGCTCAACCGGCGCGACGAGACGTATTACGCCTATCCGCAAGACAGCATCCCGCTCAGGCAGTTCCTTGGGGACCAGATCGACCTAATGGCTGCAAACGTGCTCGATGTGGTGACGTCGGACGGCTACCTGACCATTACCGTGATCGACGAAACCGTGGCAGGAACCGTTCAGGTGTCGTTGATTTTCGACACGGAGACCAAGGATCTGGCGCAGTGGACGCTGGTGGAGCCGAGCGGCGCCGAACTCACCTTCTCGCTCTACGATGTGCAGAAGGGCGTCCAGATTCCGCCCGCCTTCTTCTCAATCCCGGCCAACTACAAGCCGCTGGAGCAGTAAGGGCTAGAGTCCGAACACCAGGATCGCAATCAGGCCGGCGGCGCCCACCAGGATGCGCCACCAGGCGAATGGTGCAAAGCCGTGGCGCGAGACAAAGTCCAGCAGGTAGCGCACCACCAAGGCACCCACAACGAAAGCGGCGGCGAAGCCGATGGCGACGTTCAGCGCCAGATCGGCGGATCAGGTCGCGGCTCTTGTAGAGATCGTAGCCGAAGGCACCCGCCATGATCGGCAGGGCGATGAAGAAGGTGAACTCGGCCGCGCTTCGCTTGCTGGCGCCAAACAGCATGGCGCCTACGACGGTGGAGCCGGAGCGCGACACGCCCGGAACGAGCGAGAGAACCTGAAACAGCCCGACCACCAACGCCAGGTGCCAGGGGAAGGTGTAGATATCGTCAAAAACCACCCGCTTCGGCATGCGGTCGACGATCAGCAGGACAATGCCTCCGACCAGCAGCGAGATGCAGATGACCAACGGCGTCTCGTAGATGACCTGCTGGATGAAATCGCGCAGGAGCATGCCGATCACCACTGCCGGAAGACAGGCGATCACCACCGCCAGGGCAAAATGCCAAGCGTAGGCCTTGCCGGTGAGCGCGTCGCGGATAAGCAGCCCGAGCTTGGCGAAGTAGACTGAAATGACCGCGAGGATGGCGCCGAGCTGTATCAGCACGACGAAGGTCGCCGGTTGGCTGAGGCCGAAGAAGTGGCCGGCGAGCAGCAGGTGGCCGGTGGAGCTCACCGGCAAGAACTCCGTCAACCCTTCGAGGATTCCGAGGATCAGCGGCACAAAAAGACCTTGATCGGCGTTCATCTGATCCCCTAACTCGTCCCCTAGCCCCCTTGGCGGGCCTCGTCTCTTAGCGGTGTTCGCGCGGAGCGCCAAGGCAGGGGCCGCATGCCTCGTCTGCACCCGTGAGCGCCACATTCATGCCGAGCCTCGTCCACCATCCCCTAGACCCGAATTCCCGCCTGGTGCGCCTGATGTGCGCAGAGTACGGGGTGCCGCTGGATCTCGAGGAGATCAAGCCGTGGCTACGCGAGCCCGACTTTCTGGAGGTGAACCCCGCCGCGACACTGCCGATCCTGTTCAGCGAACTGGAACAGCCAGGCGTGGGCGTGATGGCAGCGGTGCACATGGTGGAGGACCTCTACACGCCGGAGGCCGTAAGCGGGCTTGTGCCACCCGACGCCGGAGCGCGCGGCGAGATGTGGCGGCTGGTGGAGTGGATCATCGTCAAGCTCAATGACGAGGTGACCCGCTATCTGATCGACGAGAAGATTGCCAAGCGCGACCAGCGCGGCGCGACGCCGGACCCGGCCGTGCTGCGGGCAGCCAAATCCAACCTGGTGGAGCACATGCTCTACTTCAACTGGCTGCTGGCTACACGCGCCTGGCTGGCTGGCGACGCCATGACACTGGCCGACTTCGCACTGGCAGCGCACCTATCGACGCTCGACTACATGGGCGATGTCGACTGGTCCAAGGCGGTGGAAACCCGAGACTGGTACAGCCGGATGAAATCGCGGCCGGCGTTTCGCACGCTGCTCAACGACCGCGTCGTCGCCATGCCGCCGTCGCCGGGATATGCGGACCTGGACTTTTGACCAATAACCTCATCGCCGAACTCAGGAACCGGGCCGCGACGCTCGGTTTCGAGGCGTTCGGCGTCGCCGCGGCAACGGCCCGACCGGATCTGCCGGATAAGCTCAATACCGCCATAGCGCAGGGCTGGCATGGCGATATGACCTGGATGGCGGAAACCGCTGATCGACGCGGCAGCCCCAACGGCATGTGGCCGGAGGCGCGCTCGGTGATCGTGCTCGGGTTGAACTACGGGCCAGAGAAGGACCCGCTGGCGCTGCTCAACGAGAAGCTGGTGGGCAGCATTTCGGTTTATGCCCGCAATCGCGATTACCACGAAATCATCAAAGGCAAGCTCAAGGACCTCGCAGGACTGTTGGCGCGGCGCAGCGGAGAGGCGGTGAAGGTGTTCGTCGACACCGCGCCGCTGATGGAAAAGCCGCTGGCGGAGGCGGCGGGGCTCGGCTGGCAGGGAAAGCACACCGTTCTGGTATCGCGCGAGTTCGGATCCTGGCTGTTTCTGGGGGCTATTCTCACCTCGGCGGAGCTCCCGGCGGACGAGGCGCATCTCGAGAGCTGCGGGAGCTGCACGCGCTGCCTCGACGTCTGCCCGACGGCAGCGTTTCCGGCGCCTTTCCAGCTCGATGCACGGCGGTGCCTGGCTTACCTGACGGTGGAGCACAAGGGCCCGATCCCGTCGGAGTTTCGGCGACCGATGGGCAACCGAATCTATGGGTGCGATGACTGCCTCGCGGTGTGCCCCTGGAACAAATTCGCGAGTGCCTCCAGGGAGATGCGGTTGAGGGGACGGGCGGAGCTGGAGCGACCGCTGCTGGCTGATTTGCTGCGGCTCGACGATGCGGGGTTCCGGCAGCTGTTTGCGGGGTCGCCCATCAAGCGGATCGGGGTGGATCGGTTCCTGCGTAACGTCTTGATTGCAGCGGGTAATTCGGGCGAGAAGGCCTTGGTGCCGCTGGTCGAGTCGCGGCTCGATGATGCGGAGCCGGTGGTGCGCGGGGCGGCGACCTGGGCGCTGCGCGAGCTCGATCCGGAACGGTCGGAAGCCTTGCGTGCCGGGGCTTTGGCCCGGGAAACCGATCCCGAGGTGGTGGCGGAATGGAGCGGGGACCGCTGATGCGGATGTTCATCTTCGGCTACGGGTTCTCGTCTGCGGCTGCGGCTGCAGCGGTGAAAGAACGGACAGATTCCGTCTGCTTTTCGTGCACGGTGAGAAGCGAAGAGAAGGCGCAGCGGCTTGAGGCTGCAAAAATCGTTGCACATCTGTTTGACGGCAGCAAACCGGGGCCGACGCTCGGCGCATCGCTGCGACACTCGACGCATGTGGTGCTCTCCATCCCTCCCGGCGAGGCGGGTGATCCGGCTCTGGTGCACCACCGCGCCGACCTCGATGCGGCGCCGCTCTAATGGCTCTGCTACTACAGCACGGTCGGCGTCTATGGCGACTTCGGCGGCAACTGGATCGACGAGACAGCGCCGCTGGTGCCGCGCAAT
>JAEZFJ010000276.1 GCA_023437755.1 Pseudomonadota bacterium | reverse complement strand
CTGGGCGAACAGGCAACGGCGCTGGGCGTCGACATCTTCCCGATGACGGCGGCGGTGGACGTGCTCGGCACCGGGGCAGGAGCAGTCCAGGGCATCATCACCGGCGATCTCGGCCGTGACCGGGCAGGGGAGCCAAAGCACGGTTTTGCCGAGGGCATCGCCCTCAAGGCCAAGTACACGCTGATCGCCGAGGGCGCGCGCGGCTCACTGGCCAAGCGCGTGATCCGCTCGCATTCGCTGGAGCGCCAGCCGCAGAAATTCGGGCTTGGCATCAAGGAAGTCTGGGAGATCCCCGCCGAACGGCATCGACCCGGGCAGGTGGATCACTATCTCGGCTTTCCGCTGGACGACAGCACCGCTGGCGGTGGCTTTGTCTACCATGCCGAGGATCGCAAGCTCTATGTCGGGCTGGTCACCTATCTCGACTACGAGGACCCCACGCTATCCCCGTTCGATGAGTTCCAGCGCTTCAAGCAGCACCCGGCGGTCGCGCCGTTGCTCGAGGGCGGCACAAGGGTGAGCTACGGCGCCCGGGTGGTGACGGCCGGCGGCTGGCAGTCGATCCCGACGCTGGCCTTCCCCGGGGGCGGGCTGATCGGATGCTCCGCGGGCTTCATGAACGCGCCACGTCTCAAGGCCATTCACAACGCCATCCTGTCGGGGATCGGCGCCGCCGACGCCGTGGGCGAAGCGATCGCGGCCGGGCGTGAGCACGACCTGATCGGCGACCTCGGCCACCGCATCATGCAGACCGGCATCTCCGACGAACTGATCGGCGTCCGCAACGTCAAGCCGTTGTGGAGCCGCTACGGCACGCTGCTGGGGGCGCTGGCAAGCGGCTTGGAACTCTGGCGCACGGCAATCTTCTCCCGTTCCCGCACGCGGGGCATCACGCTCGACCACAGCGGGCCCGACCATGCCAGGCTGCGCCCGAGGAGCAACAAGCCGGCACGGCAATACAGCCGCCCGGACGGGAAGCTGACCTTCGACCGCAACAGCTCGGTGTTTCTGGCCAACATCGCGCATGACGAGGACCAGCCGGTGCATCTGGTGCTCGCCGATCCGACGGTGCCGATCCGCGAGAACCTGCCCCGCTATGGCGAGCCGGCGCCGCTCTATTGCCCCGCCGGCGTCTATGAAGTGGCGGAAGAGGGTGGCGAGCCGGTCTTCCGCATCCATGCCGCCAACTGCGTGCACTGCAAGACTTGCGACATCAAGGATCCGGCACAGAACATCACCTGGGTGCCGCCCGAAGGCGGCAGTGGCCCGAACTATTCCGGCATGTAGCCCGATCACGCCCTTTGGCGCGTGCTTGCGGCGCAGTCGCAAAACAGACAATGTCTGCCGTCAAATCGTGCCTGGCGGCCAAGGAGACCTCGACCCCGTGACATCGCTTCGCACTCGCCTCTCGCGCCTCTCCCTCACGGCTCTTCTGCTGGCCGGCCTGGTGCTGCCGGCCGGTGCCCAACAGGGGGTGCTGGGGGTCGAACAGCAGTTGAAGCTGCTCGGTCTCCTCAACAGTGCACGCGTATCCCCGACCGGGTCGTACATGGCGGGGCAGCAGGCGCTGACGGACCTCCGGACCGACGAGGCTGCCCGCTACCTGTCTGCCGCGGCGCAGGCCGATTGGGACAATCCCCTGCTCGTTGAGCGTGCCTTCATCGCCCAGGCCGCGGATGGTCAGATCGGCGAGGCCGCCAAGACCGCGCGGCGGTTGCTCGAGCTGGAAACGGGCAACGAACTGGCGCAGATGATCTCGGGGACGGAGGCGCTCAAGGAGCGTCGCTATGCGGCCGCCGAGCAGCAATTTGCCGAGGTCAGCGTCGAGACCTTCTCCGGCGTCACTGCAGCGATTTTGCGGGCCTGGGCCCTGATCGGACTGGACCGCAAGGACGAAGCCGACTCGCTGCTGCAGGAAATCGGCGCCACCGGGCTCGATGACTTCCTGATCTTCCATCGGGCGTTGATGGCCGAGGCGTCGGGGGAAACCAAGAGCGCCATCCGCCTAGCCGGGCAGGCGTTCGAGAACGAACCGAACGTGGCGCGCGTGACGCAGGTCTATGCGAGCATGCTCGCAAATGCCGGCCAGTTCGAGGAAGCGGCGGACGTGATCGCCCAGTTCGAATCGCAGGGGCTGACTCATCCGCTGGTGACAGAGGTGAAGCACGCCGTGGAGGAGGGCCGCCGGCCCGGCATCTTCACCGCCAATGTCCAGGTGGGCGCAGCGGAGATGTTCCACGGCCTTGGCGTGGCCCTGGCCCGTGACGGCAGCCCTGATATCGCGCTGGTCTTCCTGCGCATGGGGCTCTACCTCGACCCGAAGGCCGATGTGATCGCCGTCGCCGTGGGCGAGGTGCTCGAGCGGGTGGGTCAGGCCGAGGCCGCCAACCGAATCTACGAGTCGATCCCGCCCGAATCGCCGATGAGGCCGGCGGCGGTGGTGCGCTTCGCCAACAACCTGGATGTTCTCGGCGACCGCGACGAAGCGCTGCGGCGACTCGGCAACATCGTGGCGACGCGGCCCGACGACCTCGATGCGGTGTTCACCTATGCCGAGCTGCTGCGGTTCGACGAACAGTATGAGAAGGCGGCCGAAGCCTACACCACTGCGCTGGAACTCACCGGCGGCGAACGCGCCGGCGACTGGGCCATCTACTACACGCGCGGCATGTCCTATGAGCGCGCCAAGCAGTGGCCGAAGGCGGAGGCCGACTTCAAGCGGGCGCTGGAGCTCAATCCCGGCCAGCCGGAGGTGCTCAACTATCTCGGCTATAGCTGGATCGACATGGACATGAACCTCGAGCCGGCGCTGGAGATGATCGAGCAGGCTGTCGAAGCGCGTCCGCAGGACGGCTACATCATTGATTCGCTGGGCTGGGCCTTCTTCAAGCTCGGCCGCATCGAGGATGCGGTGAAGACGCTGGAGCAGGCAGTGACCCTGCTGCCCAACGATCCCGAGCTCAACGACCATCTCGGCGACGCCTACTGGCGAGCCGGACGTCGGCTCGAGGCGAAATTCCAGTGGACCATCGCCGCCGATGTCGACGAAACCGGCAATGTGCGTGAGCGCGTGGCGGCCAAGCTCGCCAATGGGCTCAGCCAAGACTTGGCGAGCCAGTAAGTCGTCGCATGGATGACGACGGGCTGTTCCAGGTCGCACCGGCCAAGGTGAACCTTGCGCTGCATGTCACCGGGCGGCGCGAAGACGGCTACCATGAGCTTGAGAGCCTGGTGGCCTTTGCGGCGGTGGGTGACGAGCTGCGTGCCGAACCGGCCTACCACGACAGCCTGACAATAGCCGGCCCCTTTTCCGAGGGGTTGGGCGGCGGCGAGACCAATCTCGTCAACCGCGCCGTTGCCGCCTTTCGGGC
Organism: Pseudomonadota bacterium; assembly: GCA_023437755.1. GTDB lineage: Bacteria > Pseudomonadota > Alphaproteobacteria > Rhizobiales > Devosiaceae > Devosia. Next base: position 625 of record JAEZFJ010000276.1, on the reverse strand, counting down.
ACGCTGGCCCGACGCGGTGGAGCCGCTGGCGCTGACGCTGACCAAGAACCTGCCCGTTGCCTCCGGGATCGGCGGCGGTTCGGCCGCTGCTGCTGCGGCACTCCGGCTGCTGGCGGCACGGGCCGGGATGTCGCCGGCATCTTCGGATTTGCAGCAGCTGGCTCTGCGCCTGGGTGCCGACGTGCCAGCCTGCCTCCTGTCGCTGCCGCTGGTGATGGGCGGGATCGGGGAGGACCTTCGTATCCTGCCGGCGTTCCCGGACCTGCACATCGTGCTGGTCAATCCGCTGGTGGCGCTGGCGACAGCCGACGTATTCCGGCGGTTGCGGGCGCATGACAACTATCCCCTGCCGGCACTGCCCGAATTGCTCACCCGCCCCGCGCAACTGGGACTCTGGCTTGCCGAGACCCGCAACGACCTGCAGCCGCCCGCGGTAAAGCTGGTGCCGGTAATCGGCACTATCGCCGACGATCTTGCCGCGACGCCGGGCTGCATGGTGGCGCGCATGTCCGGTTCAGGGGCAACCGTGTTCGGGCTGTTCGGGTCCGAGGGCCAGGCGCATCAGGCGGCGCAATCGATGCGCGAACGCGACCCGGAGCACTGGGTGGCGGCGGCGCCGTTGCTC
>JAEZFJ010000219.1 GCA_023437755.1 Pseudomonadota bacterium | reverse complement strand
TTCTGGGTCCAGCGCAGGGCCGCGGCACTATCTTCGAGAAAACCGGGATAGGTAACTTCCGGCACCAGGCGGTAATCCGCGATCACCGTCACGAAACCGCGGGATGCCAGCGCCCGCCCGACATACTGGTAGTCGGCGCGCTCGCCCCTGTTCCAGCCGCCGCCGTAGATGAAGAACACAACCGGAGCGGCATCGCCGCGCTGCTCGGGTGCATAGACGTCGAGACGGTGTCGCGGTCCGTCGGCATAGGGGATGCCGTCGCCGACCTTGGCCGTCCCCGCGTCCATCGCAGCCGGAAGGTTGAACGGATCCATCATCGAGACTGCAGACGCCGATGTCGGCGCCAACAGGACGGCAAGGGCAAAAAGCGCCACAACGGCGCGGGACGGGCGTAGGCGGAGCATCGGCAGGCCAGGTGCAAGAAGGTGAAGCGCCAGCGGTTAGGCCACAAACAAGGGGACAATGTGGTCCCAGCAATGGGCGAGGGCAGGAACCTCGACACTGTCGAGACGGTCCTGCCCTCTGCTTAAGCAGCTCAACCCTGCCTCCAGATGGTTAATGCAAGGTTAACGTTTGAGGGCATCCAGAACTCGCCCGGACACATGTCCGTCAGCGGGCCAGCCTTGCCGCTGTTGCCAGGCAATGACGGCGGCGCGGGTTTTCGGCCCGATCACACCGTCGGCCGTACCGACATCGTATCCGGCGCGGTTCAGCAGGCTCTGCAACTCGGCCCGCTGGGCCTTGGAGAGTGCATAGTCACCCGCCGGCCACGGCGTCGCAAACGAGCCGCCGCCGATGATCCGGTCGGCAAGGTGCCCTACAGCGAGGGCGTAGCTGTCGGAGTTGTTGTAACGCTTGATGACATCAAAGTTCGGCAGCAGCAGGAAAGCGGGACCGGCTGCGCCGGCAGGCATATACAGCCGCGCCATGTCGCTGGGGCGGGGAAAGGCGCTGCCGGAAACACGGGCGATCCCCATCGACTGCCACTGGCTGAGCGGTGCCTTTTCGATCTGCCGTGCAGCGGCGAAGTCGAAGCCGGTGGGCAGCTTGACCTCGTAGCCCCAGGTTTCACCGGGACGCCAGCCGAAATGGTGCAGGTAGTTGGCGGTCGACCCCAGCGCATCCTGCACCGAGTTCCAGATGTCCTTGCGACCGTCACCATTGTAGTCGACGGCAAAGCGCATGAAGCTCGACGGCATGAATTGGGTGTGGCCCATGGCGCCGGCCCATGATCCAACCATCTGGTTGGGCGCGACATGCCCGTCCGAAACGATGCGCAGGGCGGTCAGCAGTTCGTCACGGAAGAAGCTGGCGCGATATCCGCCCTCGGTCAGGGTAGCGAGAGCATAGATGGTGTTCTCGCCGCCCATGAAGCCGCCGAAATTCGTCTCCATTCCCCAGATGGCAAGCACGACCTCCGGCTGCACGCCCCAGCGCTGCTGCGTGCCGGCCAGTGTCTGCGCCCATTCCTGACGCATTGCGCGGCCCTTCTGCGCCTGGCCCGAGGTGACACGCTTGTCGAGATATTGCTGCACCGTCTGAGTGAATTCGGGCTGCTTGCGTGTCAGCTCCATCACCTTGGGGACATAGCTGTAGCCTGCGAAGGCTGCATCGAACGCGGTGCGACTGACTCCGCGCTGTTGCGCTTCGGGCCACAGCGAGCGGACGAAATCAGCGCTGTTGGCTTGGCTCGACGCAACGCTCGACACGCACAGCGCTGCAGCGGTGACGAGCGCTACCAGGTGACGGAAGCGGGCAATTGTCCTGCCAGCGGAAAGCAACATGACGGGCCTCGTGCTACGCAAAAACAAACTCGGGACTGCGCCGGCTGTGCCGCAACTGGCGCGTAGCACTATTTTAACCCACCAAATTAAGATCGGCTTAAGGCAGCGCCCCGCGTCGATCACGAAGCGGTCAGGAGCCGGGCGTGTCCTCTCTCCCCAGCGGCCCCGCCGACAGCGTACGCCCCGATGCTCGAGCCACCCCGCCTTGGACATAGGTGACGTGAGGATAGGGGATCTCGATGCCACGCTCGGCGAAGACTGTCTTGACGATCTCGTTATAGGTGCGGCCGACGCCCCAGTGCTTGCCGGGCAGCGTCTTGATCCGGGCCCGGACGGTCACGGCCGAGGCGGCGAAGGCGATGATGCCCTGCATGTCGAGCTCGTCGATGATCTCGTTCTTGTGCTCGGTCTCCATCAGCTGATCGAACGCATCCTGCATCGCCCGCTTCACCTCTGTGATGTCGCTGTCATAGGCGACACCGATCTCTGCCACATGGAAGGAGAAGCCTCGCATCATGTTGGAGACCTGGTCCACCGAGGAAAACGGCACCAGGTGGACCGTGCCGCCGAGGTCGCGAATGGTGACCGAACGGATGGTCAGCTTCTCCACCACACCGGACTTGTCGCCCACCTGCACAACGTCGCCCTCGTTCATGATGTTCTCGAACTGGATGAAGATACCGGTGATGATGTCCTGCACCAGTTTCTGTGCCCCGAAACCGATCGCCAGGCCCACGACGCCCGCGCCGGCGAGGAGCGGAGCGATGTTCACCCCGATCTGCGCCAAAGCCAGCATCAGCCCGAACACCACCAGGGCGATCGTGAACGCGTTCTTGAACAGGTTCAGCAGCGTTTTCTCACGCGCCGATGGCATGCGACCGATGGTGAC
>JAEZFJ010000172.1 GCA_023437755.1 Pseudomonadota bacterium | reverse complement strand
AGCCGAAGACGCAGGAAGAACAGGAGTGCTCCGGCGTCCTGATAGGCTCCGGCATCGGCGGGATTGGCGGCATCTATGATGCCTCCATTACCCTGCACGAAAAGGGTCCGCGCCGCATCAGCCCGTTCTTCATTCCGGGCCGGCTGATCAACCTGGCGGGCGGGCATGTGTCCATCCGCTTCGGTCTCAAGGGCCCGAACCACTCCGTGGTCACCGCCTGCTCCACTGGCGCCCACGCCATCGGCGATGCCGCGCGTCTTATCGCTCTTGGCGATGCCGACGTGATGGTGGCCGGTGGCACCGAGAGCTGCGTCAATCGCCTGTCGCTGGCGGGCTTTGCGGCCTGCCGCGCCCTGTCGACCAATTTCAACGACAACCCCACCGCTGCTTCCCGGCCTTACGACAAGGACCGCGATGGCTTCGTCATGGGTGAGGGCGCCGGCGTGGTCGTGCTCGAGGATTATGAGCGCGCCAGGGCCCGTGGCGCCAAGATCTATGGCGAGATCATCGGCTACGGCCTCTCGGGCGATGCCTACCACATCACCGCTCCGGCCGAGGATGGCGACGGCGGCTTCCGCTGCATGAACGCCGCTATCAAGCGGGCCGGCATCTCCCCCTCCGATATCGACTACATCAACGCCCACGGTACCTCGACGCCGCTGGGCGACGAGATCGAACTCGGCGCTGTCACCCGCATGCTGGGCGACGCTGCTCCGCGCGCGGCGATGAGCTCCACCAAGTCCGCCATCGGACACCTCCTGGGTGCAGCCGGTGCGGTTGAAGCGATCTTCTCGCTGCTCGCCATTCGCGACAACATCGCGCCGCCCACGATCAATCTCGACAACCCTTCTGTCGAGACCCCGATCAATCTCGTCCCGAAGCAGCCGCTGAAGAAAGAGATCAACGTGGCGCTGTCCAACAGCTTCGGCTTTGGCGGCACCAACGCCAGCCTGGTGATGCGCCGCGTCGCCTGACTTTTCCACGATCAATCAAGGGGCACACTGCGCGTCGGCACGGTGTGCCCCTTGTTTTTGCGCCAAGCCGTTGCCAACAATGCGCCGCGGCCACGAGGCTGACGCAAATCGGTGACAATGGCCCGGGCACATCGGTGCAAACGGGCAGACGAGGGTCAGGCATACATGGGTGATCGGAAGGTCAGGCCGCGGCGCCGCTCCGGCGGCTTTATCGACGTGCTCAACGGCGTTCTCACCCTCTTTGTCATCGGCCTGATCGCCGTCGGAGGCGTGCTGCTCTATGGGGCGGCGCAATTCTACGGTGATGGTCCGCTTCGCGAAGAGACCGTTTTCCGCGTCGAGTCCGGAAATTCCATCACCACCGCTGCGCAGCGGCTGGAAGAGCAGGGCCTGATCAGCAACGCCTTCATCTTCACGCAGGTGGCGCGGCGGGTGGAGAACAGCACCGCCATCAAGGCCGGCGACTTCCGCATTCCTGCCGGCGCCAGCATGTCCGAGATCCTGACTGAACTCACCACCGGCAATCCGATCCGCTACGCCGTCGTAGTTCCGGAGGGCTGGACGTCATGGCAGGTGATCCAGCGCCTGAGCGATGTCGGCGATCTTACCGGGGAGGTGCCGAACATGCCGGAGGAAGGCTCTATTCTGCCTGGCAGCTACGACTATGTCCCGGGAGACACCCGCCAGTCCGTACTTGAGCGGATGCAGGCGGCCATGACTGAGGCGCTGGCCGAAGTCTGGGAGAGCCGCCAGCCCGATCTGCCGCTTGAGTCACCGGAGGAACTGCTGATCCTTGCCTCCATCGTCGAGCGCGAGACCGGTGTCGCCAGTGAGCGCCCGCAGGTAGCGGCGGTGTTCGTCAACCGCCTGCGTCAGAGCATGCGGCTCCAGTCCGATCCGACCATCATCTACGGCATCACCCGCGGCCAGCAGGCGCTCAATCGCGGCTTGCGCCGCTCCGAGATCGAGGAGCGGACGCCCTACAACACCTATCAGATCGATGGCTTGCCGCCGACGCCCATCGCCAATCCGGGCATCGAAGCCCTGCGCGCGGTCGCCAACCCCGACAGCCACGACTACCTCTATTTCGTTGCCAAGGGCGCCACACCGAGCGAGGGCCACGTCTTCGCCGAAACCTATCGCGAGCACCAGCAGAACGTTGCGCGCTACCGTGAGATCGAGGCCGAAGCGGCCGCTCAGTCGGAAACCGAAGCTGAAGCTGCGCGTCAGGCTCTGGAGCAAGCTGAAGCGTCGGAAGCAGGGGATACCGCCGGGAACTGATTGCTGCGCCGCTTGACCGGAGGGTCCGGTTGGCTCAACTACCCGCATTCCGCAGATCGAACAGGCTGGACAGATGGAGTTTCAACGCCGCGGCGTCATGTTGGTGATCGCCTCACCCTCGGGCGCTGGTAAATCCTCCATCTCCAGGGCACTGTTCGCGCAGGATCCCAACATCCGCCTGTCGGTTTCGGTGACCACCCGCGCCCGTCGCACCGACGAAGTGGAAGGCACGCACTACTATTTTGTGGATGTGCCCACCTTCAACCGCATGCGCACCGACGGCGAACTGCTGGAGTGGGCCCAGGTCCACGACAATTTCTACGGCACGCCGCGAGCCCGGGTGGAAGAACAGCTGGCCGCCGGCCGCGACATCCTGTTCGACGTGGACTATCAGGGCACGCTGCAGCTCTACGAGAAGAGCCGTTCCGACATGGTGACGGTCTTCATCCTGCCCCCCACCATCAGGGAACTCCGCGCCCGTCTCGAGCGTCGTGCCCAGGACAGCGTTGGCACCATCGAGAAGCGCCTGCGCAATGCCAAGATCGAGATGGCGCACTATTCCGAGTACGACTACATCATCATCAATGACGATCTGGAGGCATCGACGCAGAAGGTGCGCTCCATCCTCGCCGCCGCCCGGCTGGCGCGCTCCCGGCTCGGTCAGTTGGACAACTTCGTCAAGGACTTGCAGAACCAGATCGATTCTCTTTGAGAACGATCTGAATCTCTGTGTGAGGTGACTGGTCATGGCAGAGCCGTCTCCTCCCCCCGGCATCCGTCGTGGCACACCGGCCTATCGGCGGGCCAACCTCGCCTTCTTCCTGTCCGCCTTCGTCACCTTCGCTTCGCTTTATTCGGTGCAGCCGCTGCTGCCGATCTTTGCGGCGGAGTTCCGCCTGGGTGCCGGCGAGAGTTCGCTTTCCCTTTCCGCCACCACTGCAGTTCTTGCTGCGGCCTTGATCCTCGCCAGTTGGGTGTCGGATCGCGTTGGCCGCCGCCGCCTGATGGTCTGGTCGATCGTCTCGACGGCAGCATTGGGACTCGCCCTGCCGTTCTCTCCAGACTGGGTGAGCCTGGTGGCCAACCGCGCGGTGATGGGGCTGACGCTCTCCGGATTGCCCGCCGTGGCGATGGTCTATCTGGCCGAAGAGATGGAGCCGGACGCCCTGGGTTTCTCCATGGGCCTCTACGTTGGCGGAACCGCTATCGGTGGCATGGCTGGCCGGTTGCTGTCCGGTGTCCTGGCGGACTGGATCGGCTGGCGCCCGGCGCTGCTGGTCCTCGGCACCGCCATCGCCCTTGCCGCGCTCGCCGTTGTGCTGCTGCTGCCGCAGGCGCGCAACTCCGGTCGCCACCGTCTGGCCCTGAGCCAGCTGGGCCACCTGATCGCAGTCCAGTTCACCGACCGCGGGCTGCCATGGCTGTTCGCTTCGGCCTTCCTGCTGATGGGCAGCTTCGTGACGCTCTACAACTACGCCGGCTTCCGCCTGGCGCTGCCGCCCTTTGAGCTCAGCCACGCCGCCATCTCGTCGATCTTCATCGTCTATCTGCTCGGGAGCGTCAGTTCCGCCTGGGCTGGGGGCCTGTCCCAGCGCCTTGGCCGCCGTCGCCTCTACTGGGTGCTGGTGCTGGTGCTGGCAATCGGGATCGGCCTGACGGCCCTGCCGTCCACCATCGGCGTCATAGCCGGCTTGGCGATCGCCACCATTGGCTATTTCGCCGCCCATGGCATTGCCAGCGCCTGGGTTACGCGACGCGCCCGGCAGGGCAGGGCACAGGCGTCTGCCCTCTACATGTTCGCCTACTATCTGGGCGCGTCCGTGCTCGGCACTCTGGGCGGCTACGCCTGGTCCGCCTGGGGCTGGCCCGGCGTCCTGCTTGTCAGCGGTGGAGCCATCCTTGTGGCCTTGGCGATAGCCCTCGGGCTGACGCGCCTTCCGGTGCTCCCTATTCCGGAGTTGCCGCCGGAGCCACCCGCCGGCGCCTGATCCGCGCCGACCTCATGGTTGCGCCGCTGCTATCGGCCGGTTCTCAGCCCCGGCAGCGCCGCCGCCATGGCCAGAAAGGTCTCGACGGGCAGTTCCTCTGCCCGCTCGTCGCCCTTGAGCCCACCGGCCGCGAGCAGGGCCTCCACCGGCACGCCGGTTGCCTTGAGGCTCTGGCGCACCATCTTGCGCCGTTGCCCGAACGCCGCCCGCGTCACCTGCTCCAGTGCGTTCACCGTCACGCTCTCGTCCACCGGCTTCGGCACCAGGTGCACCACGGCCGAGGTGACGTTCGGCGGCGGCACGAACGCCTGCCGGCCGACATTGAAGGCGATCCGTGCATCCGTCCGCCAGCCGGCAAACACCGCCAGCCGTCCGTAGTGCTCTTCGCCCGGCCGCGCACAGATGCGCTCCGCTACCTCCCGCTGGAACATCAGCGTCAGGCTTTCGAAGAATGGTGGCCATGGCTCCGTGCTGAGCCAGCCGGTCAGGAGCGGTGTGCCGATATTGTAGGGCAGGTTGGCGATGATCCGCGTCGGCCCATCGGCCAGCAGGCGATAGTCCATCTCCATGGCATCGCCGCTGATGACGGTCAGCCGGCCCGGATAGGCCTCGGCGATCTGCGCCAGTGCGGGCAGGGCCCGCGCGTCGCGTTCGATGGCGATTACTTCCTTGGCGCCCTCGGCCAGCAGGGCGCGGGTCAACCCGCCGGGCCCCGGACCCACCTCGATGACGCGAATGCCCTCCAGCGGCCCGGCCACGCGGGCAATGCGGGCGGTGAGGTTGAGGTCGAGGAGGAAGTTCTGTCCCAGTTCCTTCTTGGCGCGCAGGCCATGCTCGGCGATCACCTCGCGCAGGGGGGGCAGGTTGTCGATCTGGCTCATTGTGCTGCTGTCATTGCGTCGGCCATGGCGATGGCCGCGAGGAAACTTGCGGGCGAGGCGCG
>JAEZFJ010000152.1 GCA_023437755.1 Pseudomonadota bacterium | reverse complement strand
GTGCCTGGACGACCAGTTCCCGCGCAATGGCTTTACCGAGGCCGGCTATCCCCATCATGCCGTGCATGGCCAGAAGGGCTATCACGGCGTCGCCATTGTCTCGAAATTCCCGCTGACCGACGTGTCGAGCCGCATGTTCTGCGAGATCCCGGAATCGCGGCACATTTCCGCGCTGACCGATTTCGGCCACGGCCCGGTGACGCTGCACGATTTCTACATTCCCGCCGGCGGCGACGAGCCCGATCCCGAGATCAACCCCAAGTTCAAGCACAAGCTCGGCTTTTTGTCCGAACTTCAGACCTGGTTCGCCGAGGCGCCCTTTGCCCGCCGCCAGTTGATTGCGGGCGACTTCAACGTGGCGCCACTCGAGACCGACGTCTGGAGCCACAAGCAACTGCTCAAGGTGGTCAGCCATACGCCGGTTGAAACCGGAGCCCTGACCGCCCTTCTCAACGGCGGGCATGGTTGGGTGGACCTAGTGCGCAAGCATGTGCCGGCGGACCAGAAGCTCTATTCCTGGTGGAGCTATCGCGGCAAGGACTGGCAGAAATCGGACCGGGGCCGCCGTCTCGACCATATCTGGGCCACGGCGGACATTGCCGCTCACTGCACCGCTGCCGAAATCCTCAAGCCCTATCGCGGATTTGGGGAAAAGCCGTCGGATCACGTGCCGGTGGTCGCACGCTTCGGCGCCGTGTAGCTGTAAGCGGCGCTCACATCGGTTGTGAGCTGGGGACCCCTACTCCTTCATCCGCTTACCCAGCGGCTCCAGGGCGCCGAGGTAACCGGAGATCTCGTGCTGAATCCGCTCAGCCGCCCGCTGCGCCAGATCCGGCGACTGCTGCATCAGCTTGCGGAATGCCTGCCGTGGCACCACCAGAACCCGAGTATCCGTGACCGCCGTGACCGTGATTGGCCGGGGCTTGTCGAGCACCAGCGCCAGTGCGGACACGACGCTCCCCGGCTCCGACAGCGCGTAGGGCTTACCGGCACCCTCCGGCCTGACGCGCAAGGTGCCATCGATCAGCACCATGGCTCCCTCAGGCGGGTCGCCAGCCTGGTAGATCACGTCATCGGCGCGGAAATGGCGCGTGTCGCCGGCGAACGCAAGCATGCTTCGCTGCTGGTCGTCGCAGATTTCGAAAAACTCGGCCCGCGCCAACGCCTCGGCCGCATCGTCCCTGATCATGAACCCTTATCCGGATGCGGTTTCGGCTCCGACGAGGCGGAGCCGAAGCAACCTATAGGGCATTTGCCACCGTTTTGAACGGACTTTTACGGCACCAGCCGATAGCCACCATCCTCGGTCACGAGCAGGCGCGCATTGGACGGGTCCCGCTCGATCTTCTGGCGCAGACGGTAGATGTGCGTTTCGAGCGTATGGGTCGTCACCCGATTGTTATAGCCCCAGACCTCCTTGAGCAGGATGTCGCGGGTGATAGTCTTGGGGCCCTGTCGGTAAAGAAACTTCAGGATGGAAGTCTCCTTGTCCGTGAGGCGCACCTTGGTGCCGTCATTGGCCTCGAGCAGCTTGGCCGATGGCTGGAAGCTGTACTGTCCGATGGTGAAGACCACATCCTCGCTCTGGTCGTGCTGGCGCAGGGCAGTGTTGACGCGTGCGAGCAGCACCGGGAAACGGAACGGCTTGGTCAGATAGTCGTTCGCTCCCGCCTCGAGCCCTTGAATCTGGTCGGCATCGGCATCGTGCCCGGTCAGCATCAGGATCGGGCTGCGAAATCCCTCTTCGCGCAGGCGCTTGACCATGTCGCGGCCGTCCATGTCCGGGAGGCCAACATCGAGAATAGTCAGGTCGATGTTGACTTCGCGCAGCAGCTTGAGAGCATCGCTGGCGGTACCTGCCTCGAACACTTCGAATTCCGGCTGATCCCTCAGCTGCTCCACAAGGGTCTGGCGCAGATCGGCGTCATCGTCCACCAGCAGCAGGCGTCGCTTGTTCATCGTCGGTCTCCGGGTCTTGGTGCCCGCCAGAGGCAACACTAGAGTCGTCGATTCCGGTGCTGCCAATCACATCGGCGTGTTGCATTTGTTCCCGCAGAAACGGGGCTTTGGGCACTAAAGTTGCAGCCCTGATGTGGTTTGCCCTGCAGCTAAGTCAATGCTGCGTCCCTAGCGGCTGCCGAAAAGGGCGGAGCCGATACGAACAACGGTAGCACCCATCCCGATTGCGGTCTCGAAATCGGCGCTCATCCCCATCGAGAGGCCGCGGAGCCCCGATTGGTGCGCCAGTTCGCTTAGATGGGCAAAATACGGACCGGGTGGGACCCCATCCGGCGGTATGCACATCAGTCCCACCACTTCCAGTGCGTGAACCGCCCGGCAACGCTCGACAAAGGCTGCCGTCTCATCCGGAGCGATGCCGGCCTTTTGCGGCTCCTCCCCGATGTTGACCTGCACATAACAGGGCAGCCGACGTCCTGCCCGCGCCATCTCCGCTGCCAGCACACCGGCGAGCTTGTCCCGGTCCACCGTCTCGATGACGTCGAACAGCGCCACGGCGTCACGGGCCTTGTTGGTCTGCAAAGGCCCGATCAGGTGAAGTTCCACATCGGCGTAGCGCTCGCGGAGAGCGGGCCATTTGTCTTTCGCCTCCTGGACCCGGTTTTCCCCGAAGACCCTGTGCCCGGCCGCAAGCAGCGGCTCGATGGCCTCTGCAGGGAAGGTCTTCGACACCGCGACGAGCTTGACCGGCCGGCCGGCGGGATCGAAGCGGTCGCAGGCCCGGGTCATCATCGCCTGAATGGCCTGAAGCCGGCCTGGAGCGTCTGTACTCATGGCGCCGCTGTTGACCTTGATGGGGATTTCTGGTGATGGTCCGGTAGCCAAAATCCCCATTGAACGCAAGCTGCGCCAGTCCTTCGGTCGGCGCCCTGCGACCCTTTCCAAGGACAAGCGAACCAGTGAGCGGCGAACGCTACAATCCGCGCGAAACGGAACCCAAGTGGCAAAAGGTCTGGGATGAACGCCAGAGCTTCGTCACCCGCAATGACGATGCGCGCGAGCCCTATTATGTGCTCGAGATGTTTCCCTACCCGTCTGGTCGCATCCACATGGGCCATGTGCGGAACTACTCGATGGGCGACGTCGTGGCGCGCTACTATCGCGCCCGTGGCCGCAATGTGCTGCACCCGATGGGCTGGGACGCCTTCGGGCTGCCGGCGGAGAACGCTGCGATCGAACGCAACGTTCATCCCGGTACCTGGACGCGGCAGAACATCGCCACCATGAAGGCGCAGCTCAAGTCCATGGGCCTCGCCATCGACTGGACGCGCGAAGTCGCCACCTGCGAGCCGGAATACTACCGTCACCAGCAGGCGCTGTTCATCGACATGCTGGAAGCGGGTCTGGTGACCCGCAAGCAGAGCAAGGTCAACTGGGACCCGGTTGACATGACGGTGCTCGCCAACGAGCAGGTGATCGACGGCAAGGGCTGGCGCTCGGGCGCCGCCGTCGAGCAGCGTGAACTGACGCAGTGGTTCTTCAAGATCTCGGACATGGCCGAGGAACTGCTGGAAGCCCTTGATGGGCTGGAGGGCTGGCCGGAGAAGGTGCGCACCATGCAGCGCAACTGGATCGGCAAGTCCGAAGGTCTGCGCCTGCTGTTCGAGGTCCTGCCCGGCAGCAAGACCGAGCGCAAGAGTGTCGAAGTCTTCACCACCCGACCTGACACCATTTTCGGCGCCTCGTTCATCGCCCTGTCTCCGGACCATCCGCTGAGCGGCGAGCTGGCGCAGAACGACCCTGCGCTGGCAGAGTTCGTTGCCGAGTGCCGCCGTCACGGAACCGCGACCGAGACCATAGAGAAGGCCGAAAAGCAGGGCTATGCCACCGGCATCAGCGTCAGGCATCCGGTGATCGAAGGGGCGACCCTGCCCGTTTATGTCGCCAACTTCGTGCTGATGGACTACGGCACCGGCGCCATCTTCGGCTGCCCGGCGCATGACCAGCGCGATCTCGACTTCGCCCGCAAATACGATCTGCCGGTAAAGCCGGTGGTGCTGCCGCCTGGCGCCGATGCGGAGAGCTTCGAAGTTGGTTACGACGCGTACACCGATACCGGCACCATTTTCCGGTCCGACTTCCTGAACGGGCTGAGCATCGACGAGGCCAAGAAGCGCATCGCCGAGTTCTTCGCCGGCCGTACCGTCGAGGGCAAGCCGCAGGGCACGGTGGAGGTGAACTATCGTCTGCGCGACTGGGGCGTATCGCGCCAGCGCTACTGGGGCTGCCCGATCCCGGTGATCCACTGCGAGGTGTGCGGCACGCTGCCGGTGCCGAAGAAGGATCTGCCGGTGGTGCTGCCGGAGGATGTGACGTTCGACAAGCCGGGCAATGCGCTGGACCACCACCCGACGTGGAAGCACGTCGATTGCCCGCAATGCGGGCGCGCTGCCCGGCGCGAAACCGACACCATGGACACCTTCGTCGATTCGTCCTGGTACTTTGCCCGCTTCACAGCTCCGGACGCGGAGACACCAACCGTTCCGGCGATAGCAGACCGCTGGCTGCCGGTTGACCAGTATATCGGTGGCGTCGAGCACGCGATCCTGCAC
>JAEZFJ010000138.1 GCA_023437755.1 Pseudomonadota bacterium | reverse complement strand
GCTAGAGGCGACGCTGAGCGGTAATACGCAGCGTCAGCCCGCGCGCCAGTCGGCACCGGTTGCCAGACCAGACGAGCCGGAAGCCGCCCCGGCCGACAGCGAAGATCATCGGCTGGACGCCATGCTTGCGGCCCTCGCCCGGTCCAGCAAGTCCGACAGCATGCCCGCTGATCCGGCAGCGGAAGCTCCGCTGGTCGATCCGGGCTTCCCGCCGCCCCCGCCCTCGCGTGCGGCCGCTGCCGAAGCCCGTCCGGCGTTCGATCCGGCGGTGGTCGAGCGTCCGCCTCGCCCGGTATCGAGCTTCGGCAACCAGCCATCCGATCCTTTCGCCGAGGTCCAGCCCAAGAGTCGCCCCACGCCCCCTGACGTCGCTCCGACCGCCAGCAGCACCTCGACCTTTGTCGCCGCTGCCCGCCGGGCCCAGCAGGCGCGCCAGGATGGTCCGGCTGCCGACAACGCCGATGCGTCTCCCATCGGGCGCGCCCTTGCCCGTTTCCGGACGAAGTCTCGCGGGACGGACGCCGAAACTGCCTCCGCTGCTGCCGAGCCGGTCAAGGCGCCGGCGAAAGCCAAGCTCGCCAAACCGGCCAAGCCCGCCAAGGGCGAACAGCCGGCCGCCGAGCCGCGCCCATCGCGCAAGGCCGCTGCTGCGGCCGTAGCCCCGATCCCCACGGTTGAGGACGAACCGGCAGCCGCAGGGAGCTTCCTGTCCCGCAATCGGCGCCCGCTGCTGCTTGCCGCCGCCCTTGTGGCGGTGTCCATGCTGGCCCTGAACCTGGTGCTTCAGCGCAGTGCCGAGCAACAGGCCACGCCCACGGTCGCGCCCAGCGAAACCATCGCTCCGGCCGACCGCGTCCCCGCCGATCCGGTGGCCACTCCGGTGCCGAGCGATCAGCAGGATGTCTCACTGGTCCCGCCGAGCCCGCGCGTCATCGACATGGTCGACTCGAGCGCTGTTGGCGCCATCAACCCCAACGCCACCGGCGGCTTCTCCGCGCCGCGACCGGCAGCCACGCCCATGCCGCCCGCTCTGCTTGCAACCACGGCAGCGCCGGCTGCGGCCGAACCCGCTGCCGATCCGGTCCCCACCGGCATACCCTCCTTCGAGACCACCGGCAGCATTCCCGATACCATCGCCGCGGCGCCTGCCGAGCCGTTCGATCTGCCGGCCGAGACGGTCGGACCGATCGAATTGCGACAGGCCGCTGCCGATGGCGATGTTCGGGCGCAGTTCGAGATCGGTGCGATCTTCAGCGAAGGCCGTGCTGTCGAGCAGGATTTCGCCGAAGCGGCCAAGTGGTACGAGCGGGCCGCAGCGCAAGGCTTCGCCCCGGCCCAGTATCGCCTCGGGAACCTCTATGAGGCAGGGCAGGGGCTCGACAAGGATCTCGAGGTCGCCCGGCTCTGGTACCAGCGCAGCGCCGAAGGCGGCAATCGCATGGCCATGCACAACCTCGCAGCCCTGCACGCCGGTGGCGAACTCGGCTCGCAGGATTTCGAGACCGCTGCCGAATGGTTCACCAAGGCGGCCGACCTCGGCATGACCGATTCCCAGTTCAACCTCGGCATGCTCTATGCCCGAGGGCTTGGGGTGGAGCAGGATTTCGAGCAGTCCTACAAATGGTTCTCGCTGGCAGCCCGCAGCGGCGATGCCGACGCCGGCAAGGCCAGGGACGACATAGCCAAGTCGCTCAACGCGGAAGCCGTCGGTCGCCTCGATAGCGAACTGGCGTCGTGGAAGGCTGCTCCCATCGATCTGCCGTCCAACTTCGCTCCGATCGGCACCTGGGCGGAAGCGTTCGATCCGGGCGAGCCCATCACCAGCCGCGATGTCATCACCCGCGTGCAGCAGGCGCTGGTCAAGCTCGGCTACGACATCGGCACCCCTGATGGCGTCGCCGGCCCCAAGACGGCGGAAGCCATCAAGGCATTCGAGCGCGGCACCGGCATGACCGAAAAGGGCCAGATCAACCCGCGCCTCCTCGCTGTGCTCGGCAGCCAGCCCGTCTAGGCCTGATCTGCCCCTCCCCCTTCAGGGGGAGGTTGGGTGGGGTCCGCGCGGCTCGCGGGCATTTCCACAATCCGGGGCTTGCTTGACTTCTTGTTGACGCACAATGCGCTAAGCTGGTCGGGATCAAGCTGATCCCCGGAATTCTGAGCCTTGCAGGTCTATCTGCCGATCGCCGAGCTTTCCGTGAACCTCTTCTTTCTCGTGGGGATCGGAGGGGCGGTCGGCTTTTTGTCCGGCCTGTTCGGCGTCGGTGGCGGGTTCCTGCTCACGCCGTTGCTGATTTTCTCCGGCGTGCCATCGTCGGTCGCCGTGGCCTCGGTCACCGGCCAGGTGGTCGCCGCCTCCACCTCCGGAGCCCTGGCCCACTACCGGCGGGGTGCGGTCGACCTGCATCTGGCCATGTATCTGGTCCTGTCGGGGGTTCTCGGCGCCTTCGGCGGCGTCGCTGCCTTCTCGCTGTTGCGCAATGCTGGCCAGCTCGATCTCGTCATCTCCCTCGGCTTCCTGATCCTGCTCGGCTCGGTCGGCATCATGATGCTGATCGAATCCACCCGTGCCATCCTCCGCCAGCGCCGGGGCGTCGTCGTCCGCGAGCGTCTGCCCAACCAGCACAACAGGATCCATGGCCTGCCCATGCGCGTCCGGTTCAAGAAGTCACGCCTCTATATCAGCGTGTTGCCGGTGCTGATCATCGGCCTGTTCATCGGCTTCGTCGGCTCGCTCCTCGGCATCGGCGGCGGCTTCATCATGGTGCCGGCGCTGGTTTACCTGCTGCGCGTCCCCGGCAACGTCGTCATCGGCACCTCGCTGGCCCAGGTGGTGGCGATGATGGGTGCCACCACGATCCTCCACGCGGTCCAGAGCCAGAGCGTCGACATCCTCCTTGCCTTCTGCCTGATGGTCGGCGGCACCATCGGGGCTCAGTTCGGCGCTTCCGCTGGCAAGTATCTGCGCGGCGAGCAACTGCGCGGTCTGCTGGCACTGCTGGTCCTCGCCGTCGCCATCCGCTTCGGCCTGTCGCTGGTCCTTACCCCCGCCGATCCCTTCAGCATGGCGGTGATGGGGCCGGGAGGCTTGCGGTGAAGCGCCTGTTCGCCGCCATCCTCACCGCGCTGGTGCTGGCCGCACCGCCGGCCGCCGCCCAGCGCCTCGTCACCCAGGTGTCGAGCGAAACGGTTGAAATCACCTCGAGCTTCGATGGCGAACGGCTGACCTTCTTTGGTCAGATCGGTCCCGAAGCCGGTGCCGATCCGTCCACCGTACAGGGCCCATTCAACGTCGTCATCGTCGTGATCGGACCCACCCAGACC
>JAEZFJ010000120.1 GCA_023437755.1 Pseudomonadota bacterium | reverse complement strand
GCCTTGACCACTGCATCGACGTCATTGCGGTCACCGACATAATAGACCACGCGCACCGTGTCCTCGATCGACGAACCGGCCTCGCGCAGCGCCTTGTCTATGGTCGCCAGTGCATTGGCCGCCTGCTGACCGACATCGTCGGGCATGGTCATGGTGGCATAGTCATAGCCGGTCGTGCCCGACACATAGATCGTGTCCTCGTGCCGGACGGCACGGGAATAGCCGAAGGTCGCTTCAAACGGGGAGCCGGTGGAAACGCGCTGCACCATGGTTTGCCCCTTACAGCCAGGGCCGCTCGGCGGCGATCCTGCTTTCGAAGCTCGAGATCGCCGGGTCGGCCTTGAGCGTACCGGCAATGTCGTCCAGCCCTTCGAGCAGGATCTGCTTGCGGGTCGGATCGATGTCGAAGTGGAGCGTGCCGCCGTCCGGGCCCTTGATGGTCTGCGCCTCGAGGTCGACCGTCAGCGTCGCATTGGCCCCGCGCTCGGCATCATCCAGCAGCAGCTTGAGCTGCTCTGGGCTGACCACCAGCGGCAGAATGCCGTTCTTGAAGCAGTTGTTGTAGAAAATGTCCGCAAAGCTGGTGGAGATCACGCACCGGATGCCGAAGTCCAGCAGCGCCCACGGCGCATGCTCGCGCGACGAGCCGCAGCCGAAATTGTCGCCCGCAATGATGATCTGCGCATTGCGATAGGACGGCTTGTTGAGCACGAACTCGGGGTTCTCCGAGCCGTCTTCGTTGTAGCGCATCTCGCTGAACAGCGCCGTGCCGAGGCCGGTGCGCTTGATCGTCTTCAGGTATTGCTTGGGGATGATCATGTCGGTGTCGATATTGATGATCGGCATGGGTGCCGCGACACCGGTCAGGGTGGTGAACTTTTCCATTTTCGCCTGGAAACCTCGCTGTTGCCGAGGTGATGCGGCAAAACCGGCCTGTGGGTCAAGTCACGCCGGGGCGAAACCGTTCGGCAGCGGTACCGGTGGTGGTGGACAGACGCACCTCCTGCATGGCCTTCTGCCCTCCGAGGAGGACAGCATGAATCGCATCGATCTTGAGGGACGGGTCGCCGTCGTCACGGGCGGCGCCCAGGGCATCGGCCTCGCCGTGGCGCACCGGCTGCGCGCCTCCGGCGCCACCATCTGCCTGTGGGACGTGAACGCCACGGCGCTTGAAACCGCCAGGTCCGAACTCGGTGACGGGACCACCACCCTCACCGTCGACATCACCAGCTATCCGGCCCTCGAAGCCGCGGCGCGCGACACCGAGCAGCACCTCGGCCGCATCGACATTCTGGTCCATTCCGCCGGCATCGCCGGCCGCAACGCCCCGCTCGACGAATACGACCTCGCCGAATGGCACCGCGTCATCGACGTCGACCTTCACGGCGCCTTCTACGTCAACCGCGCGATCCTGCCCGGCATGAAGGCCCGCAACTACGGCCGCGTCGTCAACATCGCCTCGATCGCCGGCAAGGAGGGCAATCCCAACGCCTCCGCCTATGCCGCCGCCAAGGCCGGCGTGATCGGCATGACCAAGGCCGTCGGCAAGGAATGCGCCGGCTACGACATCGCCATCAACGCCGTCACCCCGGCTACCGCCAGGACCCGCATCCTCGACGAACTCAAGCCCGAGTTCATCGACTACATGCTGAGCCGCATCCCGCGGGGGCGCTTTCTGGAGGTCGAGGAGGCCGCGAGCATGATCGCCTGGCTGGTCAGCCAGGAGAACAGCTTCACCACCGCTTCGGTGTTCGACCTTTCGGGCGGGCGGGCGACCTACTAGGCCGCCAGACTCTCCCGCGCGCCGACGCCAAGCATCAGGTTGAGGTTCTGCACCGCCGCGCCCGAGGCGCCCTTGCCCAGATTGTCGTAGACCGCGGCGATCACGGCCTGCTGGCGCTCGTCATTGCTGAACACGTGCAGCGTCAGCGTGTTGGTGCCGTTGTGAACCTGCGGATCGAGCGCCGCGCTCTTGGCCGCCGCGGAATCGAACGGCGCCACCTGCACGAAGCTGTCGGGGATCGCCGCATAATGGTCCGCCAGCGCCGCATGGAGATCACGGCCACTGGGGATCTCCGCCATCATGTCGAGATGGAGCGGCACCGAGGTCGCCATCCCCTGGGCGAAATTGCCCACCACCGGCTCGAACAGCGGAGTGCGGTTGAGCTTGGCGTAGAGCGCCATCTCCGGCAGGTGCTTGTGCACGAAGGTAAGGGCATAGGGCATGTACTGGCTCGGCGTCGCCGCGCCCTCATATTCGGCGATCATCTGCTTGCCGCCGCCTGAATAGCCCGAGATCCCGTGGTAGCTCACCGGGTAGTCTCCGGGAACCAGCCGGGCTTCCACCAGCGGACGAAGTGCCGCGATCAGCCCTTGCGGCCAGCAGCCGGGATTGGCAACGAACCGCGCTTGGGCAATGGCGTCGGTCTGGTCCGGGCTCATTTCGGCAAAGCCATAGGTCCAGTCCGGATCGACGCGGAACGCTGTCGAAGCGTCGATCACCCGTGTGGTGTCGTTTTCGATCAGGCTCACGCTTTCCCGCGCCGCGTCGTCGGGCAGGCAGAGAATGGCGACATCGGCCGCATTCAGCAGCCGCTTGCGCTCATCGAGATCCTTGCGCTTGTCCTGGTCGATCGAGATCACCTCGAGGTCCCGCCGCCCGGCGAGACGCTCGCGGATCTGCAGGCCCGTGGTTCCGGCTTCCCCGTCGATGAAGATTTTCGCGACCATGGCCTGCTCCTTGCTCGTTCCGGGCTAGTTGGCCCCCGTTTCGCCCGCCGTCATGCGGCGGGACCCTCCGCCCGCAGTACCGCATCGACGGCGCTCAGCATCGCCATCCACGCCCGTTCGGTCCGTTCACGGTAGTCGGCCCATTCCGCGCCCATCGGATTATAGAGCGTCGCCACCGACCCCATTCCGTCCGGTTCCGGCTCGATCACCACCGTCACCACCGACGGGTTGTCCTCCTCCGCCGGGTCCACGATCCAGGTGAATTCCACCAGGTTCGGCCGTTCAAGCCGCCGGTAATTGCCCCAGCTCTGCGCCGAGACGCCATCCTGTCCGCGGCCGGCGAACTGGAACCGCCCACCCACCACGGGGTCGATCTCGCTGGTGGTGACCATTCCCGGGCTGCCGGTTTGCGCCATCCAGCCCTGCTGCCACAGGCGCGCCTTGTCCGGATCGAGCAACGCGTCATAGACGCGGTCGGGGCTGGCAGCAAAACGGTGGGTGACCTTGACGTCGATGCTATCCGTCACGGGCAGGCTCCTTTCCTGCCATCAAGCCCCTGGCCGGGCCAAACGTTCCGCCGCGGGCGTTGTCATCCGGGGCTGCCGATGGCAAGGATGGCTCCAGACCGAATGAAAGGGAGCCGCCCATGTCCACGCCGCACAACCACGCCAAACCCGGTGACTACGCCGAGGCGGTGCTGCTGCCGGGCGAACCGCTGCGGGCCAAGTGGATTGCCGAAAACTTCTTCGAAGCGCCCCGCCAGGTCAATTCGGTCCGCAACTGCCTCGGCTTCACCGGCACCTGGAAGGGCAAGCCGGTTTCGGTGCAGGCCACCGGCATGGGCCAGCCTTCACTTGGCATCTATGTGCACGAGCTGATCAACGTCTACGGCACCAAGACCCTTATCCGGGTCGGCACCTGCGGCGGCCTCAACGCCAAGGTGAAGGTGCGCGATCTGGTCCTCGCCCAGGCCGCCACCACCGACAGCGGCATCGTCAAGGATCGCTTCGGCCCTTATAATTTCGCGCCGGTCGCCGATTTCGGCCTCCTCCGCGCCGCTGCCGACAAGGCCGAGGCCCGCGGCTTCCGCTACCATGCGGGCAACATGCTGTCCTCCGACGTGTTCTACCACCGCGAGCCGGGCCTGGAGGGCTATGGCGCGCTGCTCGACCACGGCGTCATCGGCGTCGAGATGGAGGCTGCCGCCCTCTACATGCTGGCCGCGCGTTTCGGCGTGAAGGCGCTGACCGTCTGCACCATGACCGACTGCCTGATCACCCACCAGGAGATCAGCGCCGACGAGCGGCAGAGTTCGCTCAAGGAGATGGTGGAACTGGCGCTCGACGTCGCGGTGGGTGCCTGACCATGAGCGTGCGGGAGCGCCTGGCCGGCGCCCTCGACCGCCGCGACGAAGCACCCAACATCGCCTTGGCCGAGGCAATTGCCGCCAGCGGCGATGAGCGGCAACTGGCCGAGCTTGCCGAGCTCGTGCGCAGCGCACGCCGCGCGAACGCACCGATGCGATGAAGGTTTTCTACGAGATCGGGCGGCGGCGGCCGGATCTCATTGCCCCCGAATGCCCGGTCTTCCTGGAGGCCCTGCAGGCAGGCAGCAAGCGCGAACTCTGGGGTGCCATGCAGGCGCTCGACACCGTGGCGGAGCAGCGCGCCGACGAGTTGGCTGCCGAACTGCCCGCCATCATTGCCGCTGCCGACCGGGGCTCCGTCATCGCCAGGGATCGCTGCACCTCTATTCTGGTGAAGCTTGCCCGCGCAGGCTACGCCGACCGGGTGGTGCCGATCCTGCTGGACCGCCTGAGCCATGCCGCTCCCAACCGGTTTCCGAGCTATGCGGAAGCCATGGCCGAGGTCGTCCGGTCGGCTGAAAAACCTCGGCTGCTGGCGGTGCTCCGCGACCGGATGGCGGAAATCACGCAACGCGCCAGGCGTGAGCGGATCGAGCGCGTGATGCGCAAGCTCAACGGCTGATCAGCGCCTTTCGCATCGGATAGGCAGCGATGAACCGCCCCCGGGCTGCCGGTCCCGCGTCGCTCCAACCCAGTGCCTTGTAGAAATCATGAGCCGTTTCGGTGCTCTTGAGCCGCGCCACAGCAACGCCACGGTCCCGGAGAACGCCCTCTAGCCGCAGCATCACCGCACGGCTCACGCCTCTCCGCCGATGCTGGGGGTCCACATAGTTGAGCTCGATCATGTCCGCGTGGATGGCGCCCACGGCCACTATCGTCCCTTGGCGATCCGCCACATAAATCTCGCTGTCGGGCGCGGCCAGCATCGCCAGCACTCCCTCCACGCTCTTGTTGGC
>JAEZFJ010000086.1 GCA_023437755.1 Pseudomonadota bacterium | reverse complement strand
GAATGGTCGCCGGCATGCTGCTGTTGTTCTTCGCCTAGCACGCCGACGCCGCGGCAGCGTTCGAACCTCATGACCGTGTTCGCTGGTTTCATATTGTTCAATCTGGCGATGAATGTCGGCCCGGCATCGGAATGGCGGCGGAACTGTTCCCAACTCAGCTACGGGGCACCGCCAGCGGCCTTGCCAGTGCTGTGGCCAAGTCGGGCGCCGCGCTCGGGGTGTTCCTCGTCCCGATACCAAGGGGAGCATGGGCCTCTCCGCCGTGATCGTTTTGATGGCCATTGTCAGCGTGCTCGGCAGGTTGATTACTGCCATTTTCGCCGAGGAGATCGAGGACCAAGGCAGCCTCGAGGACCGGCACCGCGCCGGCCGGAGCGACGCGGGGCAGTAGCGGTCCGAGCTGGAGCACGGCAGGTCAGCGACATTCGAACTGAAGCCGGCAATGTAATCCGGCGTCAGTTCAGCAGCCTGACGATCAGCAGCGTCAGCGCGGGGAACATCATCACCAGCAGGAGGCGCACGATATCGGCGGCGATGAACGGCAGAACGCGCCGATAGATGAACGTGATCGGGATGTCCTTCGCCATGGCGCTGACAACGAACACGTTGAGCCCGATCGGCGGCGCGACGAGACCGACACCCACCACGATCAGCACCAGGATGCCGAACCAGATCGCGACCTCGTCCGCCGGCAATCCGAAATCGAGCGCGGAGACGACGGGAAAGAACACCGGCAGCGTCAGCAGGATCATGGCGAGCTCGTCCATGACCGCGCCGAGGAGGATGTAGAGGGCGAGCAGCATGCCGAGGACCGCCAACGGCGGATAGCCGGACGCAGCGATCGTCTCCGCGACATTCGCAGGCAGCCGGGACAGTGCCAGGAAGCCGTTGAACACTTCGGCGCCGAGCAGGATCAGGAAGATCATGCCGGTTGTCTCGGCCGTCTGCAGCAGACTGGTACGGATCTCGGCGAAGCCCAACGTCCGGCGGGCAATGCCAATTGCGAGCATGGCAACAGCCCCGACCGCGGCACCCTCCGTCGGGGTGAACACGCCGCCATAGATGCCGCCGACGACGACGATGGCCACCAGCAGCGCCGGCCATACGCCGAGCCAGGAACCGTCCGTCGACTCCGCTTCGACGGGAGGCGCGATCTTCGGATTCCGCCGCGCCACCCAGGCGATGACGGTGCAATAGAACACGGCCGCCAGAAGGCCTGGAATCAAGGCCGCCTGGAACAGTTTGACGATATTCTGCTCGGTGGCGATGGCATATACGACCAGGATCACCGATGGCGGCACCAGGATGCCGAGCGTTCCACCGACAGCCACCGTCGCGCTCGCCAGGCCGGGATCGTAGCCGAAGCGGCGGAGCTCAGGCAGCGCTGCCCGCGAGAACGTGGCCGTGGTCGCGACCGACGAGCCGCAGATGGCACCGAACGCAGCGCAAGCGCCGATGACAGCCATCGAGAGGCCGCCCTTCCGACTGCCGAAGACGCGGCCCGCAGCCCGGAACAGGTCGGTCGATAATCCTGACCGTTCCGCGAATGCTCCCATCAGGATGAACAGCGGGATCACCGACAGGGTGTAGTTCGCGAAGAGGTGATAGGGCGTCGACTTCATGTAGCTGAGAAACGGCGACAACCCGACGAACGAGATATAGCCGACGCTGCCGGTGAGCAGCATGGCAAGGCCGACCGGCATCCGGATCGCGATCAGCAAGAGCATCACGGCGAAACCGGTGAGAGCGATGGCCGTGCCGCTCACGGCCGCCCCCGCAATTGCTGGACGGCTGTCGCCCCTGCCGCCAGCGCCAGGAACACCGCCATTGCGGCCGTTGCCCCGATCGCCCAGCCGATCGGCACGCCCGTCATCATGGTCGTCGTCTTGTTGGCGATCGTCTCGGCGGCACCGACCGACAAACGCCAGGCGATGAACACCGCCATACCTGCATAGGCGAGATCCCAGAGCGCATCGAGAGTGGCGCGGATGCGGGCAGGCAAGCGGGACGTGAACGTGCCGACGGCGATGTTGCCGCGCCGGGCCTGGCAGTAAGGCAGGAAGGCGAAGGCCGAGATCGCAACTGCGATCTGGACAAACTCGAAATCACCTGAGATCGAATCGCTCGTCAGCCAGCGCAAGGTGACGCTGGCGCAAACCAGCAGAGCGGCCGCAAGCATGATGAGGCCGCCGAGGAGCGCGAGTTTCTCGGTGAGCCATCCGAGCAGTCCCTGGCCGCTGGGTTTCCGATACTCATCGTCAGCCTCGATCGCCACCCTTCGCCTCCAGCACGCGCCTGCTCTACCTCTCCCGACCGACCGCGCAAAGGCCGCCTCGCCCTGGATTGATCGCGCGAGCTTAAGGCGAAGGTCGAGCGAGCCGCAACCGAATTTGCCCCACCCGGCCCGCCGAAAACTCGGATCTTCGATCATATTGCCGCACCGGCAACATCAACTCGATGTTGCACGTTTATGAGCCGACTCACCTTGCTTTTCGGAGGTGTGCCAGTCGCCCTCCAAAAGGCGCGTGGGTCCGTTTCCTCCCCGAAACTGGCCCGCCGAATACGCGGCGGGCCTTTTTTCGAGAATATGGCAAGTCTTCCTCCTGCAAGCGATTTGCTGCAGTGGCTTATCGGATTGCCTCGCCACATTGAGCAATCGAGGAATACTCGTCTTATTTCTGGCGTTTCGTCCGCACTCACCTTA
>JAEZFJ010000009.1 GCA_023437755.1 Pseudomonadota bacterium | reverse complement strand
GTTCCGCCCGGTGCGCTCGACGGCATCGAGGATCGCCTGGCACTTCTCGCTGTCGGTGGTCATCGGCTTTTCGGTGATGACGTCGCAGCCGGCCTTGAGCGCGGCGATGATGTAGAGGTGGTGGGTGCGGTCGATCGAGGTGACGATCACCGTGTCCGGCTTCTGCTCGGTGATCATGCGGGCAAAGTCGCCTGCCTTGTAGGTGGGGACCGGGGTGCCGGAGAGCTCCTCTTCGATCACGCGATTGGTGTAATCCATGCGGGTCTGATTGGTGTCGCACAGGGCGACGAGCCGGGATTGCCCGCGATGCGGCCCCAGGATGGCTTCATAAAACATCCGTGCCCGACCGCCGGTGCCCACGATGGCGTAGGTCTTGGCCATAGATTCTCTCCGGTCTCGAAATTCACAACGCGCCAGGGAGAGCGCGCGAAAAGCCTCTACCATACAAGATTGCGAAGACGTACACTTTCTTTGCACGTCCTTTCCGGCAATGGTGAGGGACGCAACACAGGCGGCGAGGGGCACGGTGAACGACAGCTACGAGGGGACCATGGCGTTGCGCGTCGTCGATGCGCTGCGCGACGAGATCATCACCATGGCCTTGAAGCCGGGCGACGTGATCTCCGAGAGCGACATCGCCGCCCGCTACGGGGTGTCGCGGCAACCGGTGCGCGAGGCCTTCATTCGCCTGGCGCAGCAGGGGCTGCTGCTGATCCGGCCGAAGCGGGCCACGGTGGTCAAGAAGATATCGCCCGAAGGGGTGCGGCAGTCCCGCTTCATCCGCGAAGCCATCGAGGTCGAGATCGTGCGGCGGGTGGCCGGCAATCCGGGCGAGGAGACCGCGGCGGTGCTGGAGGGGCTGATCGCGGACCAGGAGAAGGCCTCGGCCGCCGGTGATTCGCGACGCTTCCATA
Source organism: Pseudomonadota bacterium (assembly GCA_023437755.1). Lineage (GTDB taxonomy): Bacteria > Pseudomonadota > Alphaproteobacteria > Rhizobiales > Devosiaceae > Devosia. The sequence continues at coordinate 2,043 of JAEZFJ010000009.1, read as the reverse complement.
CGCTGGACGAACTGTTCCATCGCACGCTGTCGCGTCTGGCGGGCGTGGAATATGCCTGGCAGCTGATCGACGACCACAAGATGCAGCTCGACCGGGTCCGCTACCTGACGCTGGGGGCGAGCTCGAGCCAGCGGGCCATCAGCGAGCACAAGGCCATTGTCGAGGCAGTGACGAAGGGGGATCCGGCCGCGGCCGAGGCGGCGATGCGGGCGCACCTGTCGCGCGCCGAGGTGCTGCTCACTCAGACCATCGCCGAACGCCCCGACTATTTCGAGTAGCTGCGCTGTAGTGGACATGGCCGGACGTCACCCTCGGCTGCGCCGAGAGCGCCTGCCAGGCCGGGGCTATGGCGGTGCCGCGGCCGAGGCCGTAGCCGAAGCGGATGTTCAGCATGCCCAGCGGCTCGAGAAGGCGGGCGGCCTCGAGACCACCGGTACCGCCGCGGTGCGTTCTGCCGGAAGCTCGGGCAGGCCGGCGAAGATGCTGGCCGATGGCTTCCGCGAGGATGGTCGCGGCGGCGAAAGCGGCTTTACGGCGGTGCCGGGGTGATGTTTGTGGCAGGCGCAAACGATCACGCAGCCGAACAGCGTTCCTGACGTTGAACGGTGAGCAAGGCGGAGAAGGCGATGAAGACGCGGCGACTGGGCAAGACGGGTTACGAGGTCAGCGAGATCGGCCTCGGCTGCTGGCAACTGGGCGGCGATTTCGGCCCGGTGGGCGACGAGACCGCCAAGGCCATTCTGGACGCTTCCAATGCGGCGGGTGTGAATTTTTGGGACACCGCAGACGTCTATGGCGGCGGACTGAGCGAGAGCCGGATCGGTGCTCATGCCAAGGGCCCCGGCGTGCATGTGGCGACCAAGCTGGGGCGGGGCAGCGGGCTGTTTCCGGCCAACTACTCCAAGGACGGCATCCGCGCGAGCCTGCAGGGTTCGGCGCAGCGGCTGGGTGTCGCGACGCTGGACCTGGCGCAGCTTCATTGCGTGCCGACCGAGGTGCTGCGCGATGGCGCGATCTTCGGGTGGATGGACGAGTTCAAGGCCGAGGGGCTGGTGCAGCACTGGGGCGCCAGCGTCGAGACCATCGAGGAGGGGCTGATCTGCCTCGAGCAGCCGGGTTGCGCGACACTGCAGGTGATCTTCAACCTGTTCCGGCAGGACGCGGCCAAGGAGCTGCTGCCCAAGGCGGCAGAGAAGGACGTCGGCATCATTGTGCGGCTGCCGCTGGCCAGCGGGCTGCTCTCGGGCAAGTTCGACAAGACCACCCGCTTCGATGCCTCGGACCACCGCAACTACAATCGCGACGGCGAGGCGTTCTCGGTGGGGGAGACCTTTGCGGGCATCCCGTTCGAGCGCGGCGTGGAGCTGGTGGCGGAACTCCGGGGCCTGGCGCCGGAAGGCATGCCGATGAGCCAGTTCGCCCTGCGCTGGATCCTCGACCATCCGCAGGTCTCGACCATCATCGCCGGCGTATCGAAGCCCGAGCAGTTGGCGGACAATGTCGCGGCCAGCGAACAGCGGAGCCTGTTCCCAGCGCTGATGACCAAGCTGGGCGAGTGGTACGAGCGCGATGTGAAGCCGGAAATTCGCGGCGGCGTGTGATCCCACTTCACCACGGGGTTCGAGCTCGGCTACGCCGTATGCATGGCCGAGCTGCGCCGGCTCGCGAGTGAGGTCACCATCCTCGCCATCATCCATCGGCGGAGCGTGATCGGCGCCGGGGACCTGGTGGTCGCGTTGCGGGCTCCGGCGGATGCCGAGGGCGCCGAGGCCTAGCGCATCCATCGGTGGTTACCTACGTTAGCGGCAACGACGAAGACTTTCCGGATATCCCCATGACCCAGCATCCCGCCTTCGAGCTCGTGCGCGACGAGACCATTGCCGACATCAACTCGCGGGCGCTGCTCTACCGGCACACCAAGACCGGAGCGGAGGAGCTGAGCCTCGTCAACGAGGACGAGAACAAGGTTTTCGGGGTGACCTTCAAGACGCCGCCGGACGATTCGACCGGCGTGGCGCATATTCTCGAGCATTCGGTGCTGTG
>JAEZFJ010000095.1 GCA_023437755.1 Pseudomonadota bacterium | reverse complement strand
CGCGAGCTGGTTGATACGCCCGAAGTTCGCGGCATGATCAACAAGATCCCGCACCTCGTCCGCGTCGTCGGCGAGTAAGGAAGGTCCTCAAATGACCCGTTTGAACGAACTTCGCGACAATCCCGGTGCCAACAAGACCCGCGTCCGTATCGGCCGTGGCATCGGCTCCGGCGTCGGCAAGACCGGCGGTCGCGGCGGCAAGGGCCAGACGGCCCGCTCCGGCGTCGCCATCAATGGTTTCGAGGGCGGCCAGATGCCGCTCCACATGCGCATGCCCAAGCGTGGCTTCAATGTGCCGAACCCGAAGGACTTCAACGAAGTCCGCATCGACCGCATCCAGGCCTACATCGACTCCGGCAAGCTTGACGCCAAGGGCGTGATCGACGCCGAGGCGCTGATCAATGCCGGTGTGGTGCGTCGCGCCAGGGACGGCGTGCGTCTGATCGGTTCGGCCGGCTTCACTGCCAAGAAGGTCACCTTCAAGGTCGATTATGCGACCAAGGGTGCGACTGAGGCTATTGAAGCTGCCGGTGGCAAGCTCGATATCATCCCGGCCAAGGCGCCGTGGAAGAAGCCTGCGCGCGCCGAGTAATCCTTGGCCCTGGCGCCCGACCAGCCGGCCGGGTGCCATCGGTTCTGTTTTGACGCGCGTGCGAGGAGCAGGGCCAGTTCTGGCCGGCCCCAAAACGTGCGTCAGGCGCAACCTGGCCTAGTAGCCACAGGGAGCGAATAATGGCGTCCGCAGCCGAACAGCTGGCCCGCAATCTAAACTTCTCCACCTTTTCCAAGGCGAAGGTGCTCCAGCAGCGCCTTCTGTTCACGCTGGGCGCGCTGCTCGTCTATCGCCTCGGCACCTTCATTCCGGTTCCCGGGATCGACCCCGACGCCTTCCGCGCGACCTTCGAACAGTCGCAGCAGGGCATCATCGGCATGTTCAACATGTTCGCCGGTGGCGCTGTCGAGCGCATGGCGATCTTTGCCCTGAACCTCATCCCCTACATCACGGCATCCATCGTGATCCAGGTGATCTCCACCGCCTCGCCGCGCCTTGAAGCGCTGCGCAAGGAAGGTGGCGAGGCCGGCCGCCGCAAGATCAACCAGTACACCCGCTATCTCACGGTGGTGTTCTGTGCCGTGCAGGCCTACGGCATTGCCGTTGGTCTCGAAGCCTCGCAGGGCGTCGTGCTCAACCCCGGCTGGTTCTTCCGCATCTCCACCGTGGTCACGCTGGTTGGCGGCACCATGTTCCTGATGTGGCTCGGCGAGCAGATCACGGCCCGTGGCGTCGGCAACGGCATCTCGCTGATCATCTTTGCCGGTATTGTCGCCAACCTGCCGGCAACCGTGGTCCAGACCTTCGAGCTGAGCCGTACTGGTGCCATTCCGGGCATCGCTGCCGTTGCCATGCCGGTCATCGCCCTGGTGGTGATCGGGGTGATCGTGTTCTTCGAACGCGCCCAGCGCCGGCTGCTGATCCAGTACCCGAAGCGTCAGGTCGGCAACAAGATGTTCCAGGGCGACACCTCGCACCTGCCGCTCAAGCTCAACACCTCGGGCGTCATCCCGGTGATCTTCGGTTCCTCGCTGCTGCTGCTGCCGGCAACCATCGCCTCCTTCGCCGCCCAGGGGAACGCCCCCCAGTGGCTGCAGGTGGTGACGGCGCTGCTCGGTCGTGGCCAGCCGCTCTACCTGATCGTCTTTGCCGCCCTGATCATCTTCTTCGCCTTCTTCTACACCGCCATCGTCTTCAACCCGACCGAGACTGCCGATAACCTGAAGCGCTCCGGCGGCTTCATCCCCGGCATACGGCCCGGCGAGCGGACGGCCCAGCACATCGACTACGTGCTGACCCGCATTACCGTCGTCGGCGCGGTCTACCTCACGGTGGTGGCGCTGATCCCGGAAGTGATGTTCAGCCAGCTGGCGGTGAGCCAGTTCATTGGCGGTACCTCGCTGCTGATCATGGTGACGGTGACGCTTGACACCATCAGCCAGATCCAGAGCCACCTGATCGCCCAGCAGTACGAAGGGCTGGTCAAGAAGTCCCGTCTTGGAGGAGGCAAGCGTCGATGAGGTTAATTCTGCTCGGACCCCCGGGAGCGGGGAAGGGTACCCAGGCCAAGGTTCTGGTCGAGGATTTCGGCATCCCGCAGTTGTCGACCGGTGATATCCTGCGGGCCGCGATCGCTGCGGGTACCCCCCTGGGTCTCGAGGCCAAGGCCATCATGGACCGTGGTGACCTGGTTTCCGACGCTGTCGTCAACGGCATCGTCTCCGAGCGCCTCGACGCCGAGGACTGCAGGCCTGGCTTCATTCTGGACGGTTTTCCCCGCACCATCGCGCAGGCAGAAGCCCTGGACGGAATGCTGGCCGACAAGGGTATTCGCCTGGATGCCGTGATCGAGCTCAAGGCAGATGCCGACGAACTGGTTCGCCGCGTCATCCAGCGCTCGCGCGACAGCAACCGTGCGGATGACAATCCTGAGGTGATCCGCAAGCGGCTCGAGGTCTACGAGAGCAGCACGGCGCCGCTCGTCGAGTACTACTCCCGCCAGGGGCTGGTGAAGACGGTCGACGGCATGCAGCCGGTGGAGCAGGTGACTGCTGCCATCAAGGCGGCCATTGCCAGCTAGAATTGGGCTTGACTAGGCGGTTGACTCTGCCCGGTCCAGCCACTAAAGAACCGCGTCAGTCTCATAGGATTAATGGGCTGGATTCGGTTCTCCGAGGAAGTTGGGGGTCGAAGTCCGGTCCCTTGTTGTTTGAAGGCACCAGCCGTGACGGCTCGTGTGAATGAAGGAGAGCAGACGTGGCACGTATTGCTGGCGTCAATATCCCGACGAACAAGCGTGTGATCATCGCGCTGCAGTATATCCACGGGATTGGCGAAAAGTTCGCCAAGGATATCACTGAAAAGGTCGGCATCCCTGCCGAGCGCCGCGTCAACGAGC
>JAEZFJ010000366.1 GCA_023437755.1 Pseudomonadota bacterium | reverse complement strand
AGTTGACCCAGCCGCTGAGGCCCTGTCCGTCCACCAGGCACCAGTCCGAGCCGCGCTCGGCCTCGATGCAGCGATCGACCCACACATGCGAGCCGGGTGCGTAGGCGCCGACCTTCTGCGAGTAGTGGGCCGGCCACTTGCGGACGTTGAGCTGGTCGGACGGGTGGACACCGGTGACCTGCGCCAGCCCGTCGACATTGTAGCCCGCGGCCATGGCCGGCTGCACGGCGAAGGCGCCGGCGGCGGTGATGACGAGGCCGCACAGGGCGGCGACGAGCACTTTTTCCTGCTGCTTGTTCATTTTGCGTACCCCTTTCTGATGTTGGAACGCAGTTTGATCGCGCCGGCTTGAACTCGCCCTGAGGGCACCGTTCAGCCGGCGTTCATTTTGGTTCATCGGTTCAGCGCATGTCGCGCTGGTGGACGAAGAGGTTGACGGTCTGGTCGCGGCCGATACGGAGTGCGATGACGTCGAACTGGTCGTACCCGCGGGCGGTGAGCGCGCTGATCAGCGCCGGATGACGGGCGATAACATTGCGCAGCGTCTCGACATTTCCGTCGCGGAACAGGGTGCCGTAGCTGTTGCGGGCCAGCGTGTCCTCGCAGACCGGCGTCAGCCACACATGCTCGTCGCGGCGGATGGCGGCGATATCGCGGGCCACCAGATGCGGCTCCATGGCGGCGTTGTAGGTGCACTCGCTGCCCCCGATCCGGGTGGGATAGTTGCTGCCCGGCACGGTGGACTGGGCATGGGCACCGAAGGCGGTGAAGGCGGTGACGAGGCCGGCGGCGACGAAGGCGATGGTGGAACGGTTCATGGTAGTCTCCTCAAGTTGGCGGAGCGTCATTGCTCCTTGGCCCCGCTTATCGCCGGGTGCGCTTGAACCCGTCCTGAGAGCGATATTCATCTGCCGTTTACCGAGCTGGACCACGGCTGCCCCCGCTCGTCCGGGTGGGAAATGACGCGGCCTTGGCAGGGGGCCGCGGCGCATGGCACGGTGGCGGGACTCAACAAGGAGAGCAGAAATGGCCCGTGTTCTGGTGACCGGCGGCAGCGGCAAACTCGGGCGCGCCGTGCTGCGCGACCTCGTCGCCCACGGCTACGATGTGCTCAACGTCGATCAACAGCGGCTCGATGACCGGATCTGCCCGAGCGTGCGCATCGACCTCACGGATTTCGGCCAGGTGGTCGCGGCCATCCTGGGCGGCATCGACGAGAAGGGCGGGCGGTTCGACGCCGTTGTGCATCTCGCCGCCATTCCGGCGCCAGGCATGGCCGCGAATGCAGCGACCTTCGCCAACAACGTGCCCACCAGCTACAATGTCTTCGAAGCCTGCCGCCTAGCCGGCATCAAGAACGTCGTCTTCGCCTCGAGCGAGACCGTGCTCGGCCTGCCCTTCGACACCCCGCCGCCCTATGCGCCGGTGGACGAGGAATACTATCCGCGTCCGGAGTCGGCCTATTCACTCGGCAAGCTGCTCGACGAGACCATGGCCGCCCAGTTCTGCCGCTGGGATCCGGACCTGCGCATGGTGGGCCTGCGCTTCTCCAACGTCATGTACCCCGAGGATTACCTGCAGTTCCCCGGCTTCGACGCCGACGCGAAAAGCCGCAAGTGGAATCTGTGGGGCTATATCGACGCCCGCGACGGCGCTCAGGCGGTGCGCCGCGCCCTCGAGGCTGAGTTCAAAGGCTTCGAAGCCTTCATCATCGCCAACGCCGACACGGTCATGAGCCGCCCCAACGCCTCCTTGCTCGCCGAAGTCTTCCCCGAGGTGCCGCATCGCGGGGACATCGGGGAACACACAACCCTGCTCTCGGTCGACAAGGCACGCCGCATGCTGGGCTACGAGCCACAACACAGCTGGCGCAACGAGATCAGCGGCTGACCTCAACCCGCCCTGACCGACCGGCCGGTGCGCCGCATGAGCCAGCGCTCCAGCGCCGCCAGTGCGTCATGGATCAGCACGGCGAGCATCCCCACAATCAGGCCACCCTGCAGCACGAAGGCGGTATTACTGGACAGGAGCCCCGCGATGATCACCTCGCCCAGGGTGCGCGCCGCCACCGTCGAGCCGATGGTGGCCGTCGACAGCGAGATCACCGTCGCCAGCCGCACCCCGGCCAGGATCACCGGTAGCGCCAGCGGCAGTTCCACCTGAACCAGCCGCTGTGTGCCGGTCATGCCGGCGCCTCGCGCCGCCTCGGTCACGGCTGGCGGCAGCCCGGTGAGGCCGGTTAGGGCATTCTCGAATATAGGCAGGAGGCCATACAGGAACAGCGCCAGCAGGGTCGGCGCCGTGCCGAAGCTGTTCATCGCCGGCACCGCCAGCGCCAACACCGCCACCGGTGGAAAGGTCTGTCCGACATTGGCGATGGCGCGCGAGACCGGCAGGAATTCCGCCCCAGCCGACCGTGTGACTAGGATGGCGAACCCCACCGCCACCAGCGTCGCGCCGGCCATGGCGACGGCGACGATCCATAGATGGCTCAGCGTGATGTCGAGCAAATTGCCCTGGTTGTAGATCGCCGGCTGGTTGGGCCGGACGAACTGGGCGAAGAGGGGCTCAAACCAGCCCGGCTGCAGCAACAGGGCGAGCAACACCAGCAGAGCCAGCAGACGGACAAGGTTGCCCACCGTCATTGCGGCCGCGCCGCCAGCCGCGCCAGTTGCTCCAGCGAGACCTTGCCGACGATCTCGCCATTCTGCCGCACCGGCGCTACCGCGCGGCCCGACCACAGGAGTTCGGCATAGGCGTCGCGGAGCGATGCTGTCGCCTCCAGCGGATCACCGTCGACGGTCCCCGGTTCGACGTGATCGGCCACCCTGGCGAGCCCCAGCAGCCGGAACGGCCGGTCGCCGGTGCCGATCAGCTCCTCGACGAAAGGCGTTGCCGGCCGGGCGATGATCTTGGCAGGCGCCGCGGCCTGCAGCAGCTTGCCCTTGTCCATCACGGCAATGGTGTCGCCGAGATGGATCGCCTCCTCCATGTCGTGGGTGACGAGCATTATGG
>JAEZFJ010000222.1 GCA_023437755.1 Pseudomonadota bacterium | reverse complement strand
TCGAATCGATGCCGACCACGGCGAGCGCGAGGCCGAGGAACAGCGAGATGAAGCCGCGCACCCGGCTGGCCCCCATCACCACCGCCACCGAGGTAAAGGCAAGGATGGTCAGGGCGAAATAGTCGGTCGGCTTGAAATAGAAGGCGAGCTCCGCGATCACCGGGGCAGCGAAGGTCAGGCAGAGCGTGGCGATGGTCCCGGCAACAAACGAGCCGATGGCGGCGGTGGCAAGCGCCGCGGCGCCGCGGCCGGCCCGGGCCATCTTGTTCCCTTCGAGCGCGGTCATCATCGAGCCCGCTTCACCGGGCGTGTTGAGCAGGATCGAGGTAGTCGAGCCGCCAAACATGGCGCCATAGAGCACGCCGGCGAAAATGATGAAGGCGGCCGAGGGCGCCAGCTGGGTGGTCACCGGCAGGAGCAGCGCGATGGTCAGCGCCGGCCCGATGCCGGGCAGGATGCCGATCATGGTTCCAAGGAGCGATCCCACTAGCGCCCACATCAGGTTCGTGGGTTGCAGGGCTACGGAAAACCCTTGCAGCAGCAGTTCGAAGGTTTCCACGGCTCAGAACCCCAGCGGCGGGAAGAAGCGGCCGAGCTGCAGTCCGAGCCGCGTGAACAGGAAATAGGCGACGGTACAGAGCACGAGGCCGATAATCAGGTCGAGCCACCAGCGGGTCGAGCCGAAGGCGCGCGCCACCAGCATGAAGCTGAGGCTCGCGATCAGCGGCAGGCCGACGGTCTTGGCGGCCGCAACCGGCAGGAACACGGCAAGCAGCGCCGTGACAAACGCGCGCTTGTCCATCGGTTGGTCACCGCTGGCATCCTCGGCGTCCTGCGGCTGGAAGCTTTCGCCGCGCGCCACCTGCACCACCAGGAGCACCCCGAGGATAAGCAGGCCAAGCCCGGCCATGGTGACGAACAGGCCCGGGCCCACGGCCGCGTAACGCGCGCCCTGCGGCAGGCTCGAAGCGCCCCACAGCCAGACGGCGCCGATCAGCGACACCCCGACGCCAAGCCAGTAGGGGCGGCTGGCCCACCCCGAAAAGCGCGAAGGAGCGGCCATGTGGCCGCTCCCGTTGTTTGAGGCGGTGCCTCGATCAGTTGACAAGGCCGGCATCCCTCAGGATCTGGCCCTGGCGCTCGGTCTCCTCGGCGATGAACTCACCGAACTCGTCACCGGCGAGGAAGTAGTCTTCCCAGCCCTGGGTCGCGAGCACCTGCTGCCATTCCTCGGTCTGGCTGAGCTGGGTGAAGGTCTCGACCCACTGCTGGTAGTTCTCGTCCGGAGCGCCGGGGGCGGCAAGGATGCCGCGCCAGTTGGCCAGTTCAACGTTGTAGCCGGCCTCGGCGAAGGTCGGCACGTCCGGCAGGTTCTCGCGGCGATCGGCGGAGGTGACGCCGAGCAGCTTGATGCGGCCCTGTTCGGCGAACTGGGCGAACTCGGAGGTGCCGGAGATGCCGGCGACCAGCGTGCCGTTGACGATGCCGGTAACGGTCTCGGCGCCCGAGGCCTGCGGTATGTAGTTGAGGTCGGAGACGGGCACGTCACCTTCCTGCGCGAGCAGGGCGAGGGCGATGTGGTCGACGCCGCCGGCTGAACCACCACCGACCGGCACCGCACCCGGCTCGGCCTTCAGTGCCTCGACCAGGTCGGCCAGCGTGTTGTAGGGCGAATCCGCCGCCACTGCGATCACCAGGTATTCGGCCGTGAGGCGTGCCACCGGACGGAAGTCGGCAAGATTGATCGGAGAGTCGTTGAGCTCGATCGCGCCCACGGTGATGGCGCCGAACACGGCGAGCGCATCGGGCTGCCCACTCGAGGTGCCGAGGAACTCGGCAAGGCCGACGGTGCCGCCGGCCCCGCCGGTGTTGGTGAAGTTGACGCCACCGGTATAGAGCCCGGATGCGTTGAGGGCTTCGAAGGCCTGGCGACCCGTCGAGTCCCAGCCGCCACCCGGATTGGCGGGCAGCATCACGTTGACCTGGGCCTGGGCAGTGCCGGCCGAAAAAGCGAGCGTCATGGCTGCGGTTGCAACCAGCGTCTTGATGTTCATTGGTAACCTCCCGTCGGCGTTCCGCACATGGATCGTGCCGCGCCGCGTTTGCTGTCGCCCGTCTCGAAGGCCGGGCTTGCCGTTAGCTGATCAAGTTTGCTCCCGAGCGTCAATCGACCAAATGTCTCAATGCATTGACGACTAACATGTTAGTTGCTACGGCACCGGGCGACACCGCGGAGTCTCCCATGGCCAACCTCGAGCGCTTCCTCACCATCGACGAACTGATGGCGGAGGCGCGCCGGAAGGTGCCCAGGCAATTCTTCGACTACGCCGACAGCGGCGCCTGGACCGAGAGCACCTATCGCGCCAACACCGAGGATTTCCGCAAGATATCCCTGCGCCAGCGGGTGGCCGTGAACATGGAGGGGCGCAATCTCGCCACCACCATGACCGGCGAGCAGGCCGCCATGCCCGTGGCGCTGGCGCCGACCGGATTTACCGGCATGCAGAGCGCCGACGGCGAGATCAAGGCGGCGCGGGCGGCCGAGAAGTTCGGCGTGCCGTTCACCCTCTCGACCATGAGCATCTGCTCCATCGAGGACGTGGCCGAAAACACCTCCAGGCCGTTCTGGTTTCAGCTCTACATGATGCGCGACCGCGGCTTCATCGAGAGGCTGATCGACCGTGCCAAGGCGGCCAGGTGCTCGGCCCTGGTGCTCACCATGGACCTGCAGATCCTCGGCCAGCGCCACAAGGATTTGCGCAACGGCATGTCCGCTCCGCCCAGGTTCACCCCGAAATTCGTGTTCGAGATGATGGTGAAGCCCCGTTGGGCCATGCAGATGCTGGGCACGCGGCGGCACACCTTCCGCAACATCGTGGGCCATGTTGATGCAGCAGGCGATCTCACCAAGCTTTCGGCATGGACGTCCTCGCAGTTCGATCCGGCGCTGAGCTGGAAGGAGATCGGCTGGGTCAGGGAGCGTTTCGGCGGGCCGGTGATCGTCAAGGGCATTCTGGATGCCGACGATGCGCGCGCCGCGGTTGCCCATGGCGCCGATGGCATCATCGTCTCCAACCACGGCGGCCGCCAGCTCGATGGCGCCCCCTCCTCGATCCGGGTGCTGCCCGAGATCGTTGAGGCGGTGGGGCACCTCACCGACGTTTATCTCGACGGCGGCATCCGCTCCGGACAGGACGTGCTCAAGTCCATCGCCCTGGGGGCCAAGGGCACGTTCATCGGCCGCGCCTTCCTCTGGGGCCTTGGCGCCGGCGGCGAAGCCGGCGTCACCCGGGCGCTTGAAATCATTAGCCGCGAACTCGACATGACCATGGCCCTCTGCGGCGAGCGCGACATCCACGATGTCGGGCCGCACAACATCTACTCGGTGGACTTTCCACCGCGGACGGCACCGGCAAGCAACCGCTGAGGCTTTTATTCTCCCCATTGGGGAGAAGGTGGCGCGCAGCGCCGCATGCGGGGAGCACCCCCTCTTACCGGCCCTTCGGGCGACCTCTCCTAGATGGGGAGAGAGAACAGGGGGTCACGCCTCCACCCCCTTCATCTGCCGGAACACCGCGCGTGCCACTGTCTGCATCCGCTCGGGCGGCAGCGTCCCGATCACCGTGCAGGTGATGCGTCCATCGGCCCAGTAGACCGCCGCCGCGGGCCCGGCCTCGACATGCTCGTATTCCTCGCTGCCCCCCGGCAGCGCAGCAGTCACATAGATGGTCACCCGCTGTCCGGCGGCGTCTTCATACATCAACTGCGCCGCGCGACCCCCGAGCTCCGCCTCCCCCGGCAGCAACCGTCCGCCGACCAGGGTCAGGCCCTCGGCAGTCAGATCCGGCATGCCGAGCTGGGTCTCGAGCCGGTTGGACAGCCAGGTGGACAGGTGCTCGTCCTCGCTGCCGGGCACTTCCACCGCATGGCGGTTCTCGGCCACGAACACGCTGTGTGCGCGCAGGGCATCGGCGACCAGTCGTTCGTAGGCTGGCTGCCGCTCGACCAGGGGCCGGCCGAACCAGCCGAGGCCGAGCCCGATGCCGACCAGCACCACCGCGGCTGCTGCGCGGAGCACTGTCTGCCGACGCCGCCGCGCCACCAGCGTGGCCACCGTGGCGGGCCGCAGCGCCGCCGGCAACGGTTCGGCGCCGGCTGGCGCGAACAGGGTGCGGATGGCGTCGTTCTGCCGGACCATCATCGCCACTTCGGCAGCGGCGTCCGGGTTGCCAGCAAGCCAGGTCTCGACGAGAACACGCTCGTTTTCGGGCAGTTGCCCGTCGGAGTAAGCCATCAGTTGCTCGCGGGTGACCGTCATTTCACCGTCCTAAGATGCGGCTCCGCCGGCGTGCCGGTCACCGCCCGCAAGGCGGCGCGGGCCCGGGCCAGCCGGCTCATCAGCGTGCCGGGCGGGATGCCGAGAATGGCGGCGGCCTCGTGGTAGGCGAGGCCCTCGAGGGCGATCAGCAACAGGGCTTCCTTCTGTTCCGTGGGCAGGGTCTCGATCGCACGCGCCACCTCGGCCAGCGCCAGATGCCCGGGTTGCGGAGCGGGGACGGCGGGATCGGGCAGCATCTCCATCGGCACCGAGTCGCCGCGGCGGCGGCTGGTGCGCAGCCCGTTGCGATGGAGGTTGACCAGAATGGTGAACAGCCAGGCGCGGACCGTGCTTTTCGGCTGAAACAGTCCGCGCCGGCTGATAGCGCGCTCAAGGCAATCCTGGACCAGGTCGTCGGCGCGGTCGGCATGGCGCGTCAGCGCCCGGGCATATCGCCTGAGCGCCGGCACCGCGGCCTCAACCTCCTCGAGGAACAGGTCCAGGGCAGCCTCCTCAGCCCTTATTCGATAGCAAGGTGCCAGACGCCGCCGACACCGTCACCCTTGGTGTCACCGGCCATGGTGTCCTCGTACCAATAATAGAGCGGCCAGCCCTTGTAGG
>JAEZFJ010000178.1 GCA_023437755.1 Pseudomonadota bacterium | reverse complement strand
CCACGTCCTTGAACGCCAGCGTCGGACCGTGGAAGAGCTCGAGCACGAAGTGGTTGGGCTCGAGTTCGACAAGCGGAGCAACCGATGGATGCCGAAACTCGGCATAGGCACTCTCGAGGATATCCCGAAGCGCCGCCTCCGGGATTTCCCCTTCCGTGAAGCGCCCGATAATGTCGAATGCGACATCGGCGTATGGCCTGCCCGCAAACCCGGCGATCTCGGAGGCGGTCAGTTGGGGCCAGTTCTGCGGCAGATAGAGCCCGCCGTCGGCGGCTAGACCGGCCAGCACTGCGTCGGAAAAGCCGAGCACCGGCGCCTGGCCGCGTGTGGAAACGAATTGCATGCCTGAGGAGAGTCCGTCTCGAGATCGGGGCAACCTATTCAATGCCGGGCCTCACTGCAAGATTAGGCAGTCAAGCTGCCCCATTGCGGCGCTGCCGCCACAGCCAGAATCCGAGCATCACCACGGCGACGATCGCAAACCCATACCAGGTCACGGCATAGCCCAGGTGGTTGTTGGGGAATGTAATTATCGTCTCGCCACCCTGCGGCAGTTCACCCGGCGCGCCTGCCGGCATGTCCACGTAGAAGGGCGCGAACGGCGCCAGCGCCGGATCAACCATCTCCGCGAGCCGCTCGGGGTTGCGGACGAAGTCGATGCGGCTGGACGTGTTGGGGCTTGGTGTCAGGAAGCTCGTCGCTTCGGCGGGCCGAAGGAGGCCGGTAATGGTCACCTGCGGCTCGTCGGAACCACCGTCGGTCACAGCCGCCTCCTGGAAATCCTGCGGGACGAACCCACGGTTGACGAACACCGTGCCGCCCTCAGCCAGAACGAACGGTGTGACGACCCAGTAGCCTACGCCCCCATGTACGCCGCGGGCATCTGCGAGACTGGTGAATACGGTGACGGTCTGGCTGTAACGGAAGGTGCCGGTAAGTGCGACCGGTTGGTAGTTCATCGCTTCAGTATCGAGCGAAGCCCATTCAGTCACCGACGGAGCCGGCACCGGCTCTGCGTCAAGACGCGAGTCCACCGCGGCGATCAGCGCCTCCTTCTCGGCAAGACGCTGCATCTGCCACGTCCCCAGCCAGAGGCAAAGCGCCGTCAATGCGAGCATCAGCGCAGTGAAGACGATGGTTCCGGCCCTGTGGTTCACGGGCAGCCCTCATTGGTAAAAAGAAAGGGCGCAGCTTGCGGCTGCGCCCCGGGTAGATCGGGTGCTCGGTCCTAGTGACCCGTAAGCGCCACGCCCCACGAGCCCCAGACGTAGATAGAGGCGAAAAGGAACAGCCAGACGACGTCCACGAAGTGCCAGTACCAGGCGGCGAACTCGAAGCCGAGGTGACGCTGGGGGGTGAAGTCGCCGCGTTCGGCGCGGATCAGGCAAACCAGCAGGAACACGGTACCCACGAAAACGTGGAAGCCATGGAAGCCCGTCGCCATGAAGAAGGTGGCGCCGTAGAGATTGCCCGAGAACGAGAAGCCGGCTTCGGTGTACTCGAGGATCTGGACGAACGAGAACAGCACACCCAGCGCGATGGTCAGCACGAGACCCCAGCGCAGCCCCTTGCGGTCCCCTTCTAGCAGCGCGTGGTGCGCCCAGGTGACCGTGGTGCCCGAAGTCAGCAGGATCAGGGTGTTGAACAGCGGCAGGTGGAACGGATCGAACAGGTCGATGCCGGTCGGCGGCCAGTGACCGCCGGTAACTTCAACGCGGGTGTATTGCTCCACGTCGTCGAAACGGAAGAAGCCGTCGAAATAGCCCCAGAACCAGGCGACGAAGAACATCACTTCGGAGGCGATGAACAGCATCATCCCGTAACGGTGATGTATCTGCACCACCGGGGTGTGGCTCACCCCGTCATTGGCTTCCTTCACCACGTCGCTCCACCACGCATACATCGCGTAGAGCACACCGGCGAGGCCGATGAAGAAGAGCCAGGGGGTCCAGTCGTGCATCCAGGCGATGCCACCGATGGCAAGCACCAGCACTGCTGCCGACATCACGACCGGCCACGGGCTCGGCTCGACCATGTGATAGTCGTGGTTCTTGGCTATTCCAGCCATGGTCAGCTTCCCCCGTTGTCTGAAGCGTAAAAGGTATAGGAGAGAGTGATCTCTCGGATGGTATCGAGCTCTGCGACGTCGTCGAGCTCGGGATCGACAAAGAACACGATCGGCATCTCTACCGTTTCACCCGGCTGCAGCGTTTGCTCGGTGAAGCAGAAGCACTCGATCTTGTTGAAATACACACCAGCCTTGTCAGGCGTGACGTTGAAGATCGCCTGGCCGGTGATGGGCTTGTCGCTCAGATTGGTGGCAACATAATTGACCGTATCGACGCGGCCGACATTGTCGGTGATGGAGGCGGCAGGCTTCACCGTCCAGGCCAGATCCTTGGCAACCGTGGAGTCGAACCGCACGGTCATCAGCCTGTCGATAATGCCCTTCGGGCTCTCCGTTGCCACCTGCGTAGTGCCGCCATAGCCGGTAACCTGGCAAAACAGCTGGTAGAGAGGCACGGACGCATAGGCGAGGCCGATCATGCCGGCCGCCACGCTCAGGGCAATGACGCCGACGCGCTTGTTGCGCCGGGTTACCTGCGTGTCCAGGGAAGGTTGGGCAAGCTCGGCCATTACAGCGACCGATCAAACAGCGCGGGGCCCATCTTCACGATGGTCAGCAGGTAAAAGGTCAGCGCGAACAACGCCAGAGCGGCAGCGAGCGCCAGGGAGCGCCGGCGGCGCTGACGGTCACGCGCAGCGACAGATGCTGGCTTATCCGCCGTTTCGACGCGGTTCTGTTCCGGCTCCGCCATCAGAGTACGCCCCCAAAACGGGCAACGAGATTGTCACAAAGCAGGGCAAAGAACAGGATGAAGAGGTAGCTCAAGGAGTAGTTGAAGACCACTCGAGCCGCCTTGCGCATTGCTACCGATTCAGTGGCGCGAACCAGCCGCACCGACAGCAGAAGGAAGGACAGCCCGGTGGCGACCGCAACAACGGTATAGATCGGACCAGCCATCCCGAGCCAGGTCGGCAGCAGGGCCGAGACAGCAAGCAGCGCTGTGTAGACCAGGATCTGCCGCTTGGTAGACGCCTCACCGGCCACGTTCGGCATCATCGGAACGCCGGCCGCGCCATAGTCGGCCTGCTTGTAGAGCGCCAGCGCCCAGAAGTGGGGAGGGGTCCACAGGAAGATGATCAGAAAGAGAGCAACGCTTTCCCACGTGATCGTGCCAGTGACTGCGGCCCAGCCGACCATCGGCGGGAAGGCGCCGGCGGCGCCGCCGATCACGATGTTCTGTGGGGTCCAGCGCTTGAGCCACATCGTGTAGATCACGGCGTAGAAGAAGATGGTGAACGCGAGCAGACCACCGGCGACCCAATTGGTGGCAAGGCCGAGCAGCGCCACCGAAAACACCGACAGGATGAGCCCGAAGGCTAGTGCTTCGTGCGGGGTCACCCGACCGGCCGGGATCGGACGATTGCGGGTCCGGCTCATGACGGCATCGATATCCGCATCGTACCACATGTTGAGGGCGCCGGAGGCACCCGCGCCGATGGCAATGCAGACGATGGCGATGATGCCGATGACGGGATTGATGCCGCCGGGCGCCACCAGCAGCCCCACCACGGCCGTAAACACGACCAGCTGCATGACGCTCGGCTTCAGCAGGGCGAGGTAGTCCTCCACCCGTGCTTCGCCCGTCATCGCGGGAAGGTTCTGGCTGTCGTCGATCAGGGCCACTGGGGATTGCCTCGGAAGTTCGTGAGCCGCGCGCACGCGGCCCACACAGGTTTAATGTGCCTTGGAGTCTTCGATCTTCGGAAGCGTCGAGAACTGGTGGAACGGCGGCGGACTGGAAAGGGTCCACTCCAGCGTCGTCGCGCCCACCCCCCCCGGGTTGTGACCGGCCCGGCGCATCGTACGGCGGGCTTCCCAGGTG
>JAEZFJ010000092.1 GCA_023437755.1 Pseudomonadota bacterium | reverse complement strand
GACCTGGGCCGGACCGCTCGCGGCCGTTTCCAGGAACAGATTGTCACCCATCGACTCGAGGCCGGACTTGTTGACGAAACGGGCGAGCTGCAACTGGCCGATCTGGGTCGGCATGGTGTCGGCGTCGATATAGGCGGAGACCACGCCGTCCGGCGAAATCGCGATCGAGGTGGCGTTGCCGGGAACGTTGATGCCGGGATCGATCGGGTAGCCCGCCGAGGTCACCAGCATCCCCTCCGGGTCGCGCTCCAGCGAGCCGTCGCGGGTGTAGGCGGTGCGGCCGTCGGGCAGTTGCACCATGAAGAAGCCTTCGCCGCGGATGGCGACGTCGAGCTCGCGCTCGGTGACGTTGACGCTGCCCTGGCTCATCACCCGTGGGGTGGAGACGGTGCGCACGCCCGAGCCGATCTCCAGCCCGGCCGGGACCATGGTGCCGGTGGAGGAGGTGGCGGAGCCGGCGCGGGTGACCTGCTGGTAGAGCAGGTCCTCGAACTCTGCGCGCGCCCGCTTGTAGCCGGTGGTGCGCATGTTCGCGATGTTGTTGGAGATGACTTCGACGTTGCGTTCCTGGGCAGCCATGCCGGTGGAAGCGATATAGAGGGCTTTCATCCTGGTCTCTCCCGTCAGGCGTTGGCGTCGCCGAGGCGCTGGATGGCAGAGCGGCGGAGTTCATCCTGCTTCTGGCCCAGCGAGGCGATGGATTCGTAGGCACGGGTGACGCGGATCATTTCCGTCATCTCGGCCATGCCGGAGACGTTGGATCCTTCGACATAGCCCTGCATGGCGCGGGTGTTCACCGCCGCCTGCGGGGTGCCGCCGGCGAAGAGGTTGCTGCCCTGGCGGGTCAGTTCCTGCGGAGTAGCGAATTCGACGATGCGCAGACGCCCCTTGGCGCCGGCGCTGGAGCTGATCGAGCCGTCGGCGGCGATCAGGATACCGGTTTCCTCGGGCCCGAACACGATCGGCCCGGCCTCGCCGAGCACCGGATTGCCGTTGCTGTCGACCAGGGTGCCGTTGGCGGAAAGCTGGAAGTTGCCGGCGCGGGTCCAGCGCTCGCCGGCCGGGGTCTCGACGGCAAAAAAGCCTTCGCCGCTCAGCGCCACGTCGAGGTCGCTGCCGGTCTGCTCGTAACCACCGGCGGAGAGGTCATGAACCGTTGCCCAGTCCTGAACGAAGGAGAGGGGCTGGTCGAGGGTGGGGAAATCGCGGTCGCGCGCCACCGGCATCACGTACTCCTCGAACAGGAGCTGTTCAGCCTTGAAGCCAGTGGTGTTCATGTTGGCCATGTTGTTGGCCATCACGTCCATCTGGCGCTGCAGCGCGATCTGCCGTGACAGGCCGATCAGTTGCGCGTTCTCGATCATTGCTGATCCCCGATTTCCATTCCCCGAGACCGCCTGCTTCCCCAAGCCGGTGGCCTCCCCGATAACCTTGCAGAAACCATGCCAAGGCGCGGAAGCGTGTGAAATCAGATGCTTAGCACCTGCACGTCGCAGGCAGAATCCGATCGATGCCGACCAGCCGGGAAAAACCTGCCCGGCAAAATCTGCCGGTCACACCCCAAAAGTAACCAGTCGTTAACCATCGACCGCTTAGCTGGATTGGAGCCGGAATTGTCCGGAATCGCAGGGGTTTCAGGGTCTGATGGCAGCGGAAGCTGAAGGCGGCGAGGTCGTAGCCGGCAAGAAGGGGCCGCCGAAGCTCTTCATCATCATCGGCGCGGCCGCCGTCGTTGTGCTGCTGGGTGGGGCAGGGCTCTTCGTCTTCCTGACCTCGCAGGGCAGTGCCGAGGCGGAGCACGGCGCCACCGCCGCGCATGGTGCGACCGCGGCCGGACATGGTGCGGGCTCGGCCGGCGCAGCCCACACCTTCATCTTCAATCTCCCCACCATGATGGTGAACCTCAACAGCGAAGGTGGGGGTGAGAAGGCCTTCATGAAGCTGACCGTCGCGCTGGAAGTTGCCGACGAGGCCATGATGGTGGAAATCCAGCCGCGCCTGGCGAAGGTGATCGATGCCTTCCAGGTCTATCTGCGCGAGCTCCGCAAGTCCGACCTCGAAGGTTCGGCCGGCATCTACCGCCTCAAGGAAGAGCTGCTGCGGCGCGTCAATGTCGCGATCTATCCCCAGAAGGTGGAATCCATCCTCTTCAAGGAAATCCTGGTGCAGTGATGGCTGGCCCAACCGATCAGGACAAGCTTTCGGAAGAGTGGGGCCGCGACGATGTCGGGGCGCCCGATGACGGGCTGACGGAAGAGCAGCGCGCCGCCGCGGCTGCCGCCGAATGGGCTGCCATGCTCGAAGGCGGCGACGGCGACGGGGAGGGCGGTGCCGACCGCGTTCTCAATCAGGACGAAATCGACAGCCTCCTTGGCTTCGATGCCAGCGTCGGCAGCAATGTCGAGCTCACCGGTGTCCAGGCGCTGATCAATTCGGCGCTGGTCAGCTACGAGCGCCTGCCGATGCTCGAAATCGTCTTCGACCGCCTGGTGCGGCTGGCGACGACTTCGCTGCGCAACTTCACCTCCGACA
>JAEZFJ010000088.1 GCA_023437755.1 Pseudomonadota bacterium | reverse complement strand
GCCCCGGACAGAGCAACCTTCATCGCGGCGGCGATGTCGCGGTGATGGACCATGCTCATTCTGACGGCGGGGTGAAGTTTGAATTGCGTCGCGAGCCTGGGCAGCGATTCCAGGTGACCGTCCTCGTCGCCATAGACGAATGAAAATCGCTGGATGACCCAGTTGAGCCCGCTCTCGCGAAGGAGTTTTTCTGCCGCAAGCTTGCTGGCCGGGTAGGCCTGCTTGGGTTCTGTCACTTCGTCCTCGCGTCCTGGGCGATTTTGCTTCGTCCCGACGCCATAGACATTGCTGGTGCTCGCCATGATGAAGCGGGCGCCGGGCGCATGCGCCTCGGCCGCGGCGATCAGGTTCCTGGTGCCGTCGAGATTGACCCGCCAGATCAGGTCTGTGTCTGGCGTGCGGAACACGGCAGCGAGGTGAATGATGGCGGAGACTCCCGCAACGGCCTCTGCGAGGCACGAGGGGTCCATCAGATCCCCGCGGATGGAAGCCACGCCGGCGGGAACGCCTTTCCCACTCCGGACGAGAACGCGGCACTCCTCTCCAGCTTCCACCAGGCGCGGCAGGAGGCGCGCTCCGACAAGTCCGGTCGCGCCCGTCAATAAAATGGTCATCATTCAACTCCCTTGCCGGCGAATGCCTCCAGGCGCTCGGTCGCGCTCCTCAGAACCCTGACAGTCGCCGCGATGTCGGATTCTTCGATTCCGTCGAAAGCGATTTTTCGAATGAAGGTGAGGTCGGGCAGCTCACGCCAGAGCCTCGCACCCGCTTCGGTCAGTCTCAGAGATTTCTGCCGCTGATCTTTGTCGTCGGGCACCTGAGCCACGAAGCCCTTGCGCAGGAGCGTGGCGACGATCCCGCTCATCGACGCGCGCTCGATCCCGAGGATCCGCACGAGGTCGCGTTGCCTGCTCGGCCCCTCGGTCGCCAGCCGGTGCAGCACGTACCATTGCGTCGAGCCGAGATCATACGGACGCAAAGCGGCATCCATCACAGCCCGCCCGGCGAAATAGCACCGCTTCGCCCACGCCCCCACGCTGTCACGGTCCGCCCCGGTCCCAGAACGCTTCACCCGAAGCCCCCTCTTTGTAAGCTACCTAACAGTATTTAGCTAGGTACCTTACAATCGTCAAGGGCTCCCGGGGTGACTGCGGCAGCCTAGCGGTCCCGGGGCTTGGGCTGGCTTCGTCTTGGCGGCGATGGAGCGGCACGAACTGGTGCCCGTAGCGGCCGGGCGGGCCGCGGACTGATCCGGGCCATGGCACGGTGGTCGGTTATACTTGCTACATTTCAGACAGCGATAATCCCGCTGCAATGGCCCAAACAGCTTCGCCAGATGAAGTCGTCGGGCAAATGGGAGACAGACAACGGTACGGCTAGGCCCGACATCTATAGAGCCGGCGCCAAGTATAACGCGCGCTTCTTGTACGCCAACGAGGTGGTCGAGGCCGATGGCGTCACCCTGAGGAAGGATGTCAAGAACCCAACCCCGCGCTGTGCGATCGTACGTTAAAGAACATCGTGTTCATCAACGGCCTGCAGTATGGCAACGGCGAATGGGTCGATGGCTCGATCTACGATGCCTCCTCGGGTCGTACCTACAATGCCAAGGCCGAGATGCAGGGCGGCAAAGTCCACCTGCGCGGCTATCTCGGCGTCTCAGCCCTTGGGCAGACCCGCGTCTTCCATCGCATGCCCTGATCACGAACTGCAAAGGCGCCAATCCACCACTGATGGGCGCCTTTTGCATCTTCTCTGTCGCCTTTCTCAAATGGGGCGGCATGGCCGGAGCATCTAATTCGGGGGTCACAAGGAGACGGTCATGGGCCAGGTAAACAACAAAGTTGCACTGGTGACCGGCGCATCGTCCGGCATCGGCGAATCGACCGCGCTGAAACTCAAGCAGCTCGGTTACACGGTCTTCGCAGCGGCCCGCCGCGTCGAACGCATGGAGGGGCTTAAGGAGGCCGGCATCCAAGTGACGGCCCTGGACGTGACCGACGATGTCTCGATGCAGAATGCGGTTGCCGAGATCGTGGCGAAGACGGGCCGCATCGACGTGCTGGTCAACAATGCGGGTTACGGCTCCTACGGCGCGGTCGAGGACGTGCCGTTGGCCGAGGCCCGCGCGCAGTTCGATGTAAACGTGTTCGGGGCCGTACGGCTGACCAGCTGGTGCTGCCGCACATGCGAGCGCAGCGCAGCGGCACCATCGTCAACATCAGTTCGATGGGCGGCAAGATCCACACCCCGCTCGGCGCCTGGTACCACGGCACCAAGTTCGCGCTGGAAGCCATCAGCGATTGCCTGCGGATGGAAGTGCAGCCCTTCGGCATCGACGTGGTGATCATCGAACCGGGTGGGATCAAGACGGAATGGGCCGGCATCGCTGCCGGCAAGCTCCTATCGACCTCCGGCAGCGGTGCCTACGCCGCCCAGGCGAAGGCCATGGCCAACTCCATGGTGGGTGAGGCCAGCCGCAAGCGCCAATCGCCTCCACAGCTGATCGCCGATACCATCGCCAAAGCCGTCACGGCCCGCCGGCCCAAGACCCGCTACGCGGTGGGTTTCGGCGCCAAGCCGATGATCTTCATGCGCCACATCCTGTCCGACCGCGCCTTCGATGGGTTCATGCGGATGGCGACGGGCACGGCCAAGGCGGCCTGACAGGAGACCCTTCCCCTGATCCCGCCCGACCGATGCAAGGTGCCGGCTGCCTTCTGGCGTGCCGTGGCGGCCATCGGCATCCCACCGGCCGCCTTGTTGCGTCAGGCCCGCCTGCACGCCGCCGAAACACATCCCCAGCTTCGCGCGGCACGGCCGGTCGCACGGCGGGCTGACGCTCGCCGCCACCCGGGCGAGGTTGGAAAGCATTCCGTTACAATATAGCGTTACATCTCTCCCGACCGCACCGCGAGTTGCCATGCCCCAGATGTCCGAGATCCTCGACCGCTTCTCCGACCCGGAGGCGGTGGCGCAATATGCCGAGGGGCCGCCCCGGTACGTGCCGGGCTTTGCCGACCTCCACCGCATGGCGGCGGTGCTGATGGCCGAGCGCGCTCCGGCCGATGCGCGGGTGCTCGTCCTCGGCGCCGGCGGCGGCCTGGAGCTCAGGGCTTTCGCGGATGCGCAGCCCGGCTGGCGCTTCGACGGCGTCGATCCCTCGGCCGAGATGCTCCGGCTCGCCGCACGCACGCTCGGCCCGCACGCCGGGCGGGCCAAGCTGCACGAGGGCTATATCGAGGCCGCACCCGACGGGCCCTTCGATGCCGCCACCTGCCTCCTGACCCTGCATTTCCTCGCGCCCGACGAGCGGCTGCGCACGCTCCGCGAGATCCGCCGCCGCCTTCGGCCGGGCGCGCCCTTCGTCGCGGCGCATTCCAGCTTCCCGCAGGGCGCGGGCGAGCGAGCCGCCTGGCTTCGGCGCTATGCGGATTTCGCCGTCGCGTCCGGGGCCGACCCGGCCGAGGCCGAGAACGCCCGCGCGGCCGTCTCGGCACACCTGAACATCCTCGAGCCCGAGCACGACGCGGCCCTCATGCGCGAGGCGGGCTTCTCCGACGTCACGCCGTTCTACGCGGCCTTCACCTGGCGGGGGTGGGTGGCGTACGCGTGAGGCCGCCCGGCGGCGTCCGGCAACCCGGCCGTCTCACGCCACCTCGGCCA
>JAEZFJ010000071.1 GCA_023437755.1 Pseudomonadota bacterium | reverse complement strand
CCTTGTCGCTGGAACGCCGCTCCGTATCCTCCTCCCTCGGACCCGCGTGAGGCGACACCGAACCGAAGCCGTATCCTCCTCCCTCGGCCTAGGTTCACCGGCCCGGTGCAATCCTCCTCCCTGCACTTGGGCCTCACTTTCGATTTGGCTTCGGCCCTATCAACAGGCTCCAACTTCGGTTGGAGCCTCTTTTTTTTCCGCACAGCAGAATCTGCATGGCTGCGTTTCCCAAAGCGCGTTTGCACGCCGGCAAGCGCCGTTGAATACTCTCGCTCGACCGATCGGCGGCATTTTCGTGGGTGCCGCCCCTCCAAGGTCAGAGGCTCCGGCATTTGACCCTTAGGCCCCGCCCATCCCCTCGGGCGGGGCCTTCTTTTTCTGCGATGTGTGCTCAGGCCACGCCGCTGCAGAACTGCTGGATCCTGCTGACCGCCGCTTCGAGTTCGGCGGTGCTGGCGGCATAGCTCAGCCGGAAGTGGCCGGCGAGCCCGAAGGCGCTACCATGCACCAGCGCCACCCCCGTCTCCTCCAGCAGGCCAAGCACGAAATCCTCGTCCGTCGCCAGCCTGCGTCCGCCGGCACTGGTCTTGCCCAGCAGCGCGGCGCAGGAAGGGAAGACATAGAACGCCCCCTCCGGCGTCAGGCAATCCACCCCCGAAGCGGCATTGAGGCCTGCGACAACCAGATCGCGGCGTGCCTGGAACGTCCGCCGCCAGTCGACCAGGAAGTCCTGCGGACCATTCAGTGCGGTCACCGCCGCCCATTGCGAAATCGAGGTCGGGTTGGTGGTCGATTGGCTCTGCAGCTTCAGCATGGCAGCCAGCAGCGGCCGCGGCCCGGTGCAATAGCCGATCCGCCAGCCGGTCATGGCGTGCGACTTCGACAGTCCGTTCATGGTCAGTGTGCGCGGCTGCAGCGCCGGCTCGACCTGGGCGATCGTTGCGAAGCTGCCGCCGTCATAGACCAGCACTTCATAGATATCGTCGGTGAGGATGTGCACGTGCTCGTGCCGCAGCAGCACCTCGGCCTGCCCCTTCAGCTCGGCTGCAGTGTAAGCCGCGCCACTGGGGTTGGACGGCGAATTGAGGATCAGCCACTTGGTCTTGGGGCCGATCGCCGCTTCCAGTGCCTCTGGCGTCAGCTTGAACCCGGTCGAGGCATCGGCCACCGCAAACACCGGTTCGGCGCCGCACAGCCGTACGATCTCGGGGTAACTGACCCAGTACGGCACCGGCACCACCACTTCGTCGCCGGGGTTCAGTGTCGCCATCAGCGCATTGAAAATGATCTGCTTGCCGCCCGAGGACACGAAGCAGTCCGCTGCCGTTACATCCAGTCCGTTGTCGCGGCGGAATTTCGCTGCCACCGCTTCCTTCAGCTCCGGAATGCCGTCCACATTGGTGTAGCGCGTCTTGCCTTCGTGGATGGCGGCGATCGCCGCTTCCCGCACATGCAGAGGCGTATCGAAATCCGGCTCACCGGCGGAGAGTGCAATCACCTCACGCCCCTCGGCCGCCATCGTCCGTGCCCGCTGCGAGATCGCCACCGTCGCCGACGGCGCCACCCGCCCCAGAGCTTCCGACAAGAACCCCATCGCATCCTCCCGTGATCCGGGCGAAGCAATAGCCATTCCCCTTTCCAGCGGCAACGGCTCCTTCCCGTCTGCTGCGGGAGAATCGGCGCAGATTCGATCCGAATGCCCGAAGGGCGACAAAGAGGCCTCTAACGCGCCGCCGTCGTTTCCCGCACCACCAAGCGCGGCGTCAGGATCTGTCGGCCCTCGACCTGCACACCGCCAAGCGCCGCATCCACCGCAAGACGGGCGATTTCCGCCATCGGCTGCTCCACCGTCGTGAGCTTAGGGGTCGACACCGCCGATTCCGGCACGCCGTCAAAGCCCACCACCGACACATCCCCGGGCACCGTCCGCCCGTTGCGGAACAGCCAGTCGATGGCATGCATGGCCACCCGGTCCGACATGGCCAGAACCGCCGTGGGCGCCTCCGGTCCGCTGAACAGTCCTGCCATCGCTGCAGCAATCGTCGCCGGATCGGCCTGCGTCTCGAATACCGGCACCGTCTCGCGCCCGATCCCCGCCGCCTCCAGCGCCTGCCAATAGCCCTGCGCGCGGTCGCGCGAGGTGGAATAGAGCGCCGCCTCTATCTCGGCCGGCGTCACCAGCCCCGCGTGCTTGGGGCTGAGCTCTGTCGACAGGATTCCGAACCGCCGGTGCCCCAGCCCGACCAGGTGCTCCGCCGCCAGCCGCGCTCCGAGAACGTTGTCCACCCCGATGGCTGGCACCGTGGTGTCACCGGCACCGATCGCCAGCGCCACGTAGGGCAGCTTTCGCGCCCTTGTCACCTCAACGAGCCGCTCCCCGCCTTCGACGCAGAGCAGGATAAACCCGTCCACCACCGCCGACTGGATATTCCAGTCCACCCGCTCCTCGCTCAGCGCCGACACCAGCGCTACCCCGGCCCCCTGCGCGTCGCAGATGTCCGAGATGTGCTTGAGCAGGTCGCGCGCCCACAAATCCTCGAAGAAATAGCTCAGCGGCTCGATGGCAGCGACGCCCACTGCGTTCACCCGCCCCGCCCGCCCCCGCCCGCCGCCGCCGCCCGGCCCGCCCTAGCCGCGCCGCACCCCCCCCGCCCGG
>JAEZFJ010000055.1 GCA_023437755.1 Pseudomonadota bacterium | reverse complement strand
AAGGCTTGCCGGCCTTGGGAAGATTGGAGCGGGCGATGGGATTCGAACCCACGACCCTAACCTTGGCAAGGTTATGCTCTACCCCTGAGCTACACCCGCGCTCCGTCGCCGCAGTGCTTGGCAGCGCTGCGACGGGGGCCTATATGCCCAAAGGAATTCCCGATTGCAACCCACAATTTGACGCATGCGTCACAGTTGTGGAGCAATAGGGTTGCCACCCCCGCGTCCGCGGCGCAAACACGCTGCGAACGCCCATCCGAAGCTGCCGTGCAAGGGATATAGCCCGCTCATGTCGACCCCGTTCAATGCTGCCGCTCCCGCTGCGCCGACCGGCACCCCCGCCGGTGCGCTGATCAAGGATTCGACAGATCGCGATTTTCGCGCCGATGTGATGGAAGCCTCACTGGAACAGCCGGTGCTGGTGGATTTCTGGGCGCCATGGTGCGGCCCCTGCCGGCAGTTGACGCCGAGCCTCGAAAAAGTGGTCAACGAGAAGGCCGGCAAGATCAAGCTGGTCAAGATCAACATCGATGAAAACCCTTCCATTGCCGGACAGCTCGGCGTGCAGTCGATCCCGGCGGTGTTCGCCTTCGCCGGCGGTCGGCCGGTGGACGGCTTCATGGGAGCACTCCCCGAGACCGAAGTGCGCCGATTCGCCGACCGGGTGATCGACGCAGCGCCGGCCGGTCAGCCGAAGCAGGGTTCGCTGGAGGCGCAGATCGCCGACGCGCTGGCCGCGGCTCAGGAATCGGTTGAGGCCGGGGACCTCGCTCAGGCGGCGCAGATCTACGGCATGGTGCTGCAGCGCCAGCCGGAGAACGCCCCGGCGCTGATCGGGCTCGGACAGGTCTATCTCGCCGCCGGCGAGGCTGAGCAGGCGCAGGCAACGCTCGACATGGTGCCGGAAAGCGAACGCAAAGGCGACGCCTATACGAGCCTCGCCAACTCCATCCGTCTGCTCGGCGAGGCCGTCGCACTCGGCGGCACCGCAAAGCTAGAGGCGGCCGTGGCGGCCAACCCCGACGACCACCAGGCGCGGTTCGACCTGGCGCTGGCGCTCAATGCCGAGGGCAAGCGCCTCGAGGCCGCTGAAACGCTGGTGACACTATTCAAGCGTGACCGCACCTGGAACGAGGATGCGGCCCGCAAGAAGCTGCTGGAACTGTTCGAGGCCTGGGGCGCCAAGGACCCGGCGACACTCAGGGGTCGGCGGTTGCTCTCGGCGGCGCTGTTCTCCTGACCATGGTGCGCCGCCCGGCCAGCCCTGCCGATCTGCCGCGCTCGGTGCCGCTGTTTCCGCTTGCCGGGGCGCTGCTGCTGCCGTTTTCGCACCGGCCGCTCAACATCTTCGAGCCGCGCTATATCGAGCTGGTGGATGCAGCGCTTCGGGGCGACCGGCTGATCGGGCTGATCCAGCCGGAGGACACCAGCGAGGAAAGCCCGCGCGGGCGCGCGCCGCTGGAAAGCATCGGCTGCCTCGGCCGCCTCACCCATTTCGAAGAAAGTGGCGAGAGCCGCTACTTCATCATCCTCGAGGGAGTGACGCGGTTCCGGCTAGTGCACGAACTGACGGTGATGACACCCTACCGGCAGGGGGTGATCAGCGCCGAGGGCTTCGAGCACGACTTCACCCGCGACTATGGCGAGGACGCGGTGGACCGAATCCGCTTCGTGAAGATGATGCGTGACTATGCCGAGTACGCGAGCATCGAGCTGAATTGGGATGAGATCGAGCGGACAGGAACGGCCGACCTGGTCAATTTCTGTTGCATGGTGAGCCCCTACGGCCCGGCCGAGAAGCAGCAATTGCTGGAGGCGCCAACATTGGAGGCGCGGGCAGAGACGCTGATCGCACTTACCGAATACGAGATCGCCCGCGGCGGCAGCGGCCAGGCGCCGCTCAACTGATGCCGACGCAGCCGACCGATCCCCGCCATGTGGTCGACCCCCGGACGCTGGAAATGCTGGTGTGCCCGCTGACCAAGACCCGGCTCACCCTCTCGGCAGATCGTGCCGAACTGATCTCGGTTGCGGCCCGGTTGGCCTTTCCCATTACCCGAGGCGTGCCACTGCTCAGCCTCGACGAAGCGCGGGAATTGAGCGAGGACGAGGTCCGGGCGATCAGCGCCCGCGGCTAGTGGATCGTGGCCCGCGTGGCGTAGGCGGGCGGCGTATGATCGAAGCGGTCGCGAATGCGATCGGCAAAGAAGTGTCCCTTCGACTCGGCGTCGAGCAGGTCGAAGTACACATCGTCCGGAACGTCATGGTAGACGTAAGGCTGGGTGTCGCCGGTGAACCAGAGTTCCAGCTCCTGGGCATCTTCGTCGTACTCGGCCTTGCTGACAGCAGTGGATGCGAACTTCGGCATGGTCAGATCGGAACGCCGGTGAGCAGGCGTGGGTTGCCGCCACCCACACCCGCCGCAGTGCGGATGAAGGTGGACTTGGCGAGCGGCGTGCGGTCCACCAACCCGAGCCCCAGATCTCGCAATGCACGCACTGCTGCCAGGTCGTTTGAGAACAGCCGATTGAGACCGTCAGTGGCCGCAGCCATGGCGGCAGTGTCGAGGCGGCGCCAGCGTTGGTAGCGGGCCAGCACGTCGGGTGCACCGGCGTCGAGCCCGAGCCGGAGCGCCTCCACCACCACTTCGGCAAGCGCGGCGACATCCTTGAGGCCAAGATTCAGCCCCTGCCCGGCGATCGGGTGGATGACGTGGGCGGCATCTCCGATCAGCGCCAGACGCGGAGCAACGAATTCGCGCGCGATCTGGAGGCGCAGCGGGAAGCCGGCGAGCTTGTCTTCAACGGTGACCGCGCCAAGGGTCGAGCCCATGGCCGCTTCAATCGCCCCCGCCAGGCTGGCATGGTCGAGATTGAGCAGGCGCGAGGCTTCCGCAGTGGTTTCGGTCCAGACCAGAGAGGAGCGGTTGCCCGGCAGCGGCAGGCTGGCGAAGGGCCCTGCGGGACGGAAGTGCTCATAGGCCACGCCGTCATGGGGCAGTTCGTGGGCAATGGTGGCGACGAGGCCCGTCTGGCCATAGTCGTGCCCTAGCGTGCCAATGCCCGCCATGCGACGCAGGGCGGACTGCCCCCCATCGGCGGCGATGACCAGCGGAGCAACGAGCCGGCGGCCGTCGGAGAG
This sequence comes from Pseudomonadota bacterium, assembly GCA_023437755.1. Taxonomy (GTDB): domain Bacteria; phylum Pseudomonadota; class Alphaproteobacteria; order Rhizobiales; family Devosiaceae; genus Devosia. The sequence goes on along the minus strand of JAEZFJ010000055.1, from coordinate 2,397 downwards.
GTCCAGATGCGCGTCTGATCCCGCATCGGCGAAGGCAGCGATCTCAGCCGGCGCCACGATGGTCACACTGTCGTTCGATGCCGACAACAGGGCACCGATGGAAGCGGCGTTCGGAACCATGTGCGCGAAAGGCTCACCGGGGCCCACGTCACCCTCGAAGGTCAGGAACAGCGGGCGGGCAATGTCGCCACTGCCGGAGTCGGTGATGCGCATTTCGCGGATCGGCTGAGCCGAGGCTTCCATGCCGGACCAGACCCCGAGTGCCTCGAACAGGCGCCGAACCGATGCGGCGATGGCCGAGGCGCGGTTGTCGCTCGGCACCGTCAGCGGTCGCCGGTCCACCAGCGCCACCCGCATGCCACGGACGGACTGCAGCAGTGCCAGGGCCATGCTGAGGCCCACCGGTCCACCGCCCACGACGATGACATCGAAGCGATCCACTTGCGGCATTGGCAGCTCCTTTTGCGGCTTATCTGCGCCGTAGGCCCGCAAAGTGCAAGGCGGCCAGCACCGATGCACACAAACCGTGCAACCTCAAGGCGATGCGCACACAAAATGTGCAATCCTTGCCTGATTTTGTAAGACCACGAACCGCCCCGCAGGCAATCCATTGAAAACAAAGGCTGTTTCGCGGCGATAACAATCTGGCACGCTGCTTGACTCTTCTAGGGCATTCCAGACCAGCGCGAAGTCGCAAGGGGGCTCACATGAAACTGGTGATAGCGATTATCAAGCCGTCACGCCTCGAAGAGGTCCGCCAGGCTCTCAACTCACTCGACGTGCACGGCATGACCGTGACGGAAGTGAAGGGCTATGGCCGACAGAAGGGGCATTCGGAGATTTACCGCGGCACCGAATACGCCGTGCATTTCCTGCCCAAGCTCAAGATCGAGATCGCAGTCGACGACACACTCGCCGACTCCGTTGCCGCGGCGATCCGCGACAGCGCCCAGACCGGCCGCATCGGCGACGGCAAGATCTTCGTGCTCGACCTGCTCGCCGTCACCCGCATCCGCACCGGTGAAACCGGCGCGGCCGCCCTGTAAGCGTCTTCGGGAGAAAACAAGAATGAAGATGAACAAGGTTCTCGGGGGCGCTGCACTCGCCTCCCTCCTGCTGGCCCTGCCAGCCTTTGCCCAGGAAGTTGCCGTCGACGCGGCGGAAGCGGTCGAAGAAGTGGCCAGCATCGACACCGGTGACACCGCCTGGATGATCGTGTCCACCCTGCTGGTCATCATGATGACCATTCCTGGGGTGGCACTGTTCTATGGCGGCCTCGTGCGCGCCAAGAACGTGCTCTCCGTGATCACTCAGGTATTCGGCGCCTTCTCGATGATCGCGCTCCTCTGGGTCGCCTACGGCTACTCTCTGGCCTTCTCCGGTCCGAGCGAAGGCGGTCTCTCGGCATTCATCGGTGACTTCTCCAACCTGTTCCTTGCCAATGTCACCCCCGATTCGGTGTCGGGCACGCTGCCTGAACTGGTGTTCGTGGTGTTCCAGCTTACCTTCGCCTGCATCACCGCAGCGCTGGTGGTCGGTGGCATTGCCGAGCGCATGAAGTTCGGTGCAGTGATGGCGTTCCTGGCCATCTGGTTCACCTTCTCCTACCTGCCGATCGCGCACATGGTGTGGTCCGGGGCCGGCCTGTTCTTCAACATGGGCGCCCTCGACTTCGCCGGTGGCACCGTGGTGCACATCAACTCCGGTGTCGCCGCCGTGGTCGCTGCCATCGTGCTTGGCCCGCGCATGGGCTACCTGAAGGAGCCGATTGCCCCGCATAACCTGATCTTCGTGTATGTCGGCGCCAGCCTGCTGTGGGTCGGCTGGTTCGGCTTCAACGCCGGCTCGGCCCTCGGTGCTAACGGTCTGGCCGCCCAGGCCTTCCTCAACACCATCACCGCTCCCGCCGCCGCCGGTATTGCCTGGGCGATCGGTGAAAAGATCACTCGCGGCCACGCCTCTGCCCTCGGCTTCTTGTCGGGCGCCGTTGCCGGCCTCGTGGCCATCACCCCAGCCGCCGGCTTTGCCGGTACCTTTGGCTCCATCGTGCTCGGTGCCGTTGCCGGCTTTGCCTGCCTCTGGGCCGTGGTCTTCCTCAAGCCCGCTCTCAAGTACGACGACAGCCTCGACGTGTTCGGCATCCACGGTGTCGGCGGTATTGTTGGCGCCATCGGTACGGCCATCGTGGCGGCCCCGTCGCTGGGCGGCTTCGGTGCCGAGGACTACGCCATGGGCGGCCAACTCGTGACTCAGGTGCTTGCCGTGGTGGTTGCCATCGTCTGGTCGGCCGTGGTGACCGTGGTTGCCATGCTGATCGTGAAGGCTCTGTTCGGCGGAGCGCGCGTGTCGGAAGCTTCCGAGAGCGATGGCCTCGACCTCACCACCCACGGCGAACGC